>JBFRWL010000344.1:0-6377 GCA_051439565.1 Prochloraceae cyanobacterium | reverse complement strand
CAGAAGCAGCATAAATACTCTGTGGTTGTAATTAAAGCAACGGATTTCGTATTATACTAAGAGAGTTTTAAACTCTTATAAGATAACAGGAGGAAAAGACGGCAATGTCAGGTTCGACAGGAGAAAGACCTTTTTCGGACATTATTACCAGCGTTCGCTACTGGGTAATCCACAGTATTACAATTCCCATGTTATTTATCGCTGGTTGGCTATTTGTGAGCACTGGCTTAGCTTACGATGCTTTTGGCACTCCCCGTCCTGATGGGTATTACACTCAAGATCGTCAGGAAATGCCAATTATTTCAGATCGCTACAATGCAAAAAATCAAGTTGAACAATTTAATAAGTAGTTAGTTGTAAAAAAAATAGAACATCATGACTAGTAGCAATCCCAATCAACCTGTTTCTTATCCAATTTTTACGGTTAGATGGCTGGCTGTTCATACTCTAGCTGTCCCCACGGTTTTCTTTTTAGGCGCGATCGCCGCTATGCAGTTTATTCAAAGATAGGAGAAAATAATTAGGTATGGAAAGAACTCCCAATCGTAACAAACAACCAGTAGAACTTAACCGGACTTCTCTTTATTTAGGTTTACTTCTTATTGCTGTCCTTGGTATTCTGTTCTCCAGTTATTTCTTCAATTAATCAGAGCAATATTAGGAGGTCAAGAATGTCTGGAGAAACAAGAATTCCTTTGTGGGTTGTAGCTGTTATTGCTGGTTTAGGTGTAATTGCTGTTGTAGGTCTTTTCTTCTATGGTGCCTATGCTGGTGTAGGTTCTTCTACATAGAAATTATTGCTATAACTGTTAAGCAATTTTCCCTAGCTACAAAAGCCTAACTCCAATTTGTCAAGCCGCCTGTCTATTTCTAGCTGGCGGTATTTTTTTATTACATGTTATTTTTTAGCTTACAAAAACTTTATACTGCTTGGAGAAGAAAACAGGGTAAAATATTAATACTTTTGTACTATATAAGGATGACCTGAATTTTTCTAGACTAGCTAAAATTGAAAAGATCGTCATTAGTAATGATCGGGCGACAAGAATGACACTCTTTACTCAATCTTTGCTAAATATGGTCGATCGAGCGGATACGATCTCACAGACTGAGGGTTTAGAATTAAACCGGGTTTCCTACCTAAGAATAGATAATTCTCTAGATAATTATTGAGGCATTAATGGCTGCTAGTACTATCACTAACAATCCTGATAAAGAAAAAGCTCTTGGCTTAGTACTCAAACAAATTGAGCGCAATTTTGGCAAAGGTTCAATCATGCGCCTAGGTGACGCTACTCGAATGAGGGTAGAGACAATTCCTAGTGGCGCATTGACTTTAGATCTAGCTTTAGGTGGAGGTTTGCCAAAAGGGAGGATAATTGAAATATATGGTCCAGAAAGTTCTGGTAAGACAACCCTAGCACTGCACGCGATCGCCGAGGTACAAAAAGCAGAAGGAGTGGCGGCTTTTGTCGATGCAGAACACGCTCTCGATCCTACCTACTCCCAAGCTTTAGGAGTTGACATTGAAAACCTGTTAGTTGCTCAACCAGATACTGGAGAAGCTGCTTTAGAAATTGTCGATCAGTTAGTGCGATCGGCAGCAGTAGATATCGTTGTCATTGACTCGGTAGCAGCGCTAGTACCTCGCGCCGAAATTGAAGGAGAAATGGGGGATAATCAAGTTGGCTTGCAAGCTCGCTTGATGAGTAAAGCACTGCGAAAAATTGCGGGAAACATAGGCAAATCTGGAGCTACAGTAATTTTTCTCAACCAGTTGCGACAAAAAATCGGTGTCACTTATGGTAATCCAGAAGTTACTACTGGAGGTACTGCCCTCAAATTCTATGCTTCGGTTCGCTTAGATATTCGTCGAGTTCAAACCCTCAAAAAAGGCAGTGAGGGTGAATATGGTATCCGCGCTAAAGTCAAAGTTGCCAAGAATAAAGTAGCTCCTCCCTTCCGCATTGCCGAATTTGACATTATCTTTGGCAAAGGTATTTCTGGCCTGGGATGTATGTTAGATTTAGCCGAACAAATGGACATAATTGTCCGCAAGGGTGCTTGGTATAGCTACAACGGAGATAATATTGCTCAAGGTAGAGACAACACAGTTAATTATCTAGAAGAAAATTCCGAATTAGCTGAGAAAATAGAGCAGCAAGTGCGAGAAAACCTGGAAGAGACAACTGCAGTTCCCGCTAATGCAGCTAATCAATCTGAGTCTGAAGGTGAATAGGCTAATACCAATTTTCTTTTTGCTTCCTAGCCATGATTAGTCTCCAGGAGTCAGAAAATCAGAGTTTATCAAGAAAAGCAGAGGGCGGAAGGAAAGCCATTCTGGCAGAAGCACAAGCTTAGGAGCGATCGAAGGGAGCAAAGGTTCGGCGATCCCCACGCTCATCTGTATTTTGTTGCCTTTTCCTTCCAACAACTGCTGCGAAGTCTATTCTATAACCCTCCTGACTCCTGAAACCAGGATGTATTTGCAGCAATCATCTAGTGCAATGATATTTGCTAACCCTTGCTTTCTCCCTTTTGTTCCCAGCGCAATAGATATATCATCAGGGCTACTACTCCTATTTGCAAAGCAAAGTTAGGTAAGGCAGAGCTGACATTTCTTCCCGCTGCTAACTGGGCGAGGAAAACTAAGGCACCAATAAAACCAGAGGCTCCAAAAGCAAAATAGACGAATTTTCTTAAACTTCGATAAGGAGCCTCTACTTCTGCTTTTAGTCGTGCATATTTTTCTTTACCAAGTCGCTGGCGTGCTTTGCTAGAGTTACTAGTACTTTTAGGTGAATCTGCCATTAGATTTCTGTTCGATCGCGCTTAGAATATCTTGACATAAACTATCTTGACTTTATTTAAAATGCCTAGGATTGCTATCAGCTCTATGAGATAGTACATAGTGAACCTGCTGAATAGCATCATTAGTTATAATATTGATTGTTTGAAGAATGCCGAAGTAGCTCAGTGGTAGAGCATTCGATTCGTAATCGAACGGTCGTCGGTTCAAATCCGATCTTCGGCTTTTGGGGAAATACCAACAATATAAGCCGAATGACGATGATAATAATACCTTTGTCCAAGTCACTTTAAGTTCGCTGAACAGAGATGAGAAAAGACCGAGCGTTCCACATCATCATAGCGGACTTTTAGCTCTGTGTTACGGTAGGTAGCGATCGTTGTTTTTAACCACTCTTTATCATTGGTTTCAGGAAATAAGGGCTTAAAATGACTACCACGGGACTCATTTCGTAGGAGTGCGCAGCGAGTAATCACTTTAGCGAGGAGCAAAGAGTTATAGAGATCGCGCAACTTCACGATCGATTGAATTGAAGCAACAGAGGAAGCTCTAATCCTATATATGCGTCGATCGAGCACTTGTAAATGTTGCTCTGCCTCGATCAACTCGCTATTATCACGAACTATGCCAACGTAACGCTCCATAATGCTGCCTAGGAAATTAACCAGGGTCGCCAAATCCTCATTACCTCCAGCATCTAGAATACTAACCTGCAAGAGCTCTTCAGCCCTTTGACCCTCTTCACAGACCTGTTCGGGAACTGACCCTAAGAAGGGCAAAGATTGAAAATATCGTGGAATTGAAATTTCAGCCACTCTCCAGGCACTATAAGCGCAGGCAAGAAGTGCGTTACCACCGAGACGATTGGCTCCATGAAACTCATGATCGCACTCGCCCACAGCAAAGAGACCTGGCAGAGACGACATGCCTTTTTCGTCCACTAGGATCCCCCCCATTGAAAAATGAGCGCTCGGTCTCACAGGAATGGAATTAGTGGTGGGTTTCATCCGCAGCAAGCGTTCGCGTAGCTCAACGGGCACTGGGCTAATATCGAGATAGAATTTCTGGCAACGCCCTTGTGCAGCAAGATTGTGCATGGTTCGCGAAATGATATCTCTTGGAGCAAGGTTTCCAAATGAGGGAGAGAGTTCTTCCATAAAGTACCATCTCTTTCCCTCTCGCTCGCCCCAAAGTCGAGCACCTCCACTTCGTAGCGCCTCTGAAAGTAATCTCGTTTGGCTGCCTTTGTCAGAGGTTGTAGTTGGGTGAAACTGAATGAATTCAGCATTTCCGTATGCCACCCCCTGTCGGATTAGAGCACCAGCGGCAGCGCCATTGGCTTCCGAACAAGAGGTTGAATGCCGATAGAGCGACGCACATCCACCTGTTGCCATGATTACGGCCCTAGAAGCGATCGGTGCGATATGCTCCCCATTCAGCGGCAATACATACACGCCTCGGCAAATTCCCTCGTGAATAAGCAATGAGAGAAAGTGATATCCTTGAAGGAGGCGCACTACACCGTTCTCTCTGAATTTGTTTAACTGGTGTTCTAGTGCTCGCAAAAGTGCAAGTCCAGAGACGTTTACTTTCCGAACAAAGTGGCTTCCACCACCCTTCAAGACAACTAGATTCGAGGTGGTTTTATTGCGGGGAAATTCTACTCCTAGCTTCATGAACTCCTCTAGGAGAAAAGGTCCCTGGCGACACATTTGAACTACTGGAAGCTGATTGGCAAGCAAACGCCCTCCTTTCACCGTCTCCTCGGCGTGAAGCATAGGTGAATCTGAGGTTTGCGACACGATATTAAATCCGCCCACAGCTCTCGCTGTCGCCGAGTTGCCAATTCTCCGGGTGGAAAGGAGTGTAACTCTCGTGCCATTTGAGGCTAGCTTATAGGCAGAAAACAAGCCCGCCAGACCAGTTCCCACCACGATAACATCCCTATCTGCGTACATATTATACTGATCGCCTTATTTTGTTTGGATTAAATGGATAATTTTCCTCAAAAATACGATGTTATTATTCTAGGAGCAGGTAATGCGGCTCTGTGTGCAGCTCTGGCAGCTAGAGAACAGGGGGCAAAAGTGCTCGTGCTAGAACGCGCCCCAGCTCAATCTCGCGGAGGTAATTCTTACTTTACGGATGGAGCTATGCGTTTTGCCTACAACAACCTAGATGAGCTGCGAGAGATTATTCCTGAGTTAACCGACGAGCAGGCAGCTATTGTCGATGTAGGTTCCTATTCCGAAAAGGATTATTTTGAAGATTTAATGCGCTTAACAGCAGGGAAGGCGAACCAAGAGCTGGCTCAGTGTTTAGTTGAGCATTCCTACGCTACTATTAAATGGCTCCATTATCAAGGTCTTAAATTCGATTTACTTTACAAAAATCAGGCCTTCAAGTCAAATGAACACTACCATTTTTGGGGAGGTCTAACTATTGGAGTTGTGGGCAAGGGAGTAGGACTGATTCAGAAGCTATTGGAACGAGCGCAACAGCTGGGAATCGACATTTGGTACGAAGCAAGAGGGGTAGCGCTGCGGCAAAACACTCAGGGAAAAATTGTCGCAATTGAGATTGAACGCCATGGCGAGATACTTGTCGTTGAAGCTAAGGCGATTGTACTAGCTTCAGGAGGATTTGAAGCTAACCCCCAAATGCGGGCTCGCCACCTGGGAGAAGAGTGGAAAGCCGCACTGGTACGAGGAACTCAATACAATACAGGTGACGGCATTCGCATGGCTCTTGAGGTGGGAGCCAAACCTTATGGTGACTGGCAAGGTTGCCATTCAGTTGCTACTGATCGAAACGCGCCTAGTGTTGGCGATTTTTCTCAAGCTGGGGATATTTTTAAAAAGCACTGTTACCCTCTCGGGATAATGGTTAATAAATTAGGCAAGCGCTTTGTTGATGAGGGTGCCGATTTTCGCAATTACACCTATGCTAAATATGGTCGGAAAATTTTACATCAACCAGACCGCATAGCCTACCAAATTTTCGATCGCCAAGTTGCCCATCTCTTGCGTGAAGAATACAAGACTGAAAAAGCTACCCGCATTGAAGCAGCAACCCTGGAAGTTTTAGCCGATCGAATTGAGCTGGACAAATCAAGTTTTCTGGAAACTATAAAAAGTTATAACGAAGCTGTTCTAGATGGGGATTTTAACCCTTATCTAAAAGACGGAAAGGGAACAAAAGGCATACAGCCACCTAAGTCAAATTGGGCTTTAAAGATTGATACATCTCCTTTTTTAGCCTTCCCGGTTAAGTGCGGCATAACTTTCACTTTCGGTGGTTTGCGGGTTAACTCCAAAGGTCAAGTTTTAGATAGAAACGAGCAACCAATACTAGGCTTGTACGCTGCTGGCGAGTTGGTTGGCGGAATTTTCTACGAGAATTATCCTGGAGGGTCCGGTCTAATGGCTGGTGCTACCTGGGGGAAAATTGCTGGAACTAATGCTGCTGAGTTGGCTCTTTGAAGAAGGCAGGAGTAAGGTTTAAGGTTAGTTTACAGTTCTTTATATAAAAATTAACTTTTAATGAAGATAAATACTGTCTCTTATAC
>JBFRWL010000343.1:0-7644 GCA_051439565.1 Prochloraceae cyanobacterium | reverse complement strand
TGTAAACAGGCTCTTATTAGCTAATTTGACCGCTCTTTTCCTCTACTTTAATAAAAGTTTAACCCAGATTAATTTGTGATAAAGATAGAGTATTAATCTTATATTTTTATTTCCAACCATGTTAGTTTATACACATATTTACTGAGGTAATTAAGTCTTTTGTTAAGTATGTTTCAAGCTTTAAAAGCAGCTAAATACCTGAAGTATCTGTCGGTTTTGCGGTCTTAGTCAATATACAGTACTTTATGCCAATTCAAATAAGTTGCAGTGTTTAGATGCAACTGAGAATCATCGTTCTTTTAAATAGTCTAATAGAGACCGAAAGTACAGAGGGATTAAGCGAAAATGAAACAGTTGAAGACGGGCAAAAGCTTTCTAGTTTATTAACTGCAGAAATTAATAGCGATCGGGGCGATTTTTTCCAGCAGATTGCTCCCACATACTTAGCTAACAAATATCCAATTCAGTCCGCTTCAAATCTGCAAGCACTCGCCACAACATTACTAGATGAAATCAAGGACTTAGCTACAGACAAAAGTAATCTATCTACATTACTCAATGCAAAAATTGGCTGGATAGGAGATAAGCCCTCACAACAACAACAGCCGATAACTCACCCACTTGCTTGTAGTTGTCCGATGTGCAGTGGCTACTCCCAGACTATCAATGGATCTTCTGGCAATGCTGGCTCTTTAGCAAATACTCCACAACAATCCTACGTCGGTAACTCAACGGGAGATTACCAACTAGATGCAGTTTTAGGGGGTTATAAGTGGGACATTAAAACCATCACCTACAGTTTCTATGACGATGATATCCCTAATTCCTATTACGGAAGCGAAACAGTATCGGAAGTCAGCGAAGCAATTAAAAATAATGTCCGCAACATCCTGAAAAACTATATTGAACCTTTTGTAGATCTAAAGTTTGTTGAAGTACAAGATTCCCAGAATAGCTATGGTCTCCTCCGCTATCACCTCACGCAAATGGGAAATGGTTATGCCTATGCTTATTATCCAACCAGTACGGATTACAACCAGGGCAACGGTAGGGATATTGCGGGCGACGTTCATTTGACCGACAGATACGATGTTAACGACGGGTACAATGGCTTTCAATCTGGGCCAGGGAGCCACGGCTTCGCAACTCTGATTCACGAAACTTTGCATGCCCTCGGTTTAAAGCACCCTGGTAACTACAATGGCGGTGGTACGGGAAATCCTCCTTTCCTGCCCTATGGGGAGGATAACACTACCAATACGGTAATGACCTACAACTTTACCGGGGAAGCATCTACCCCGATGCTCTATGACGTTAAAGCATTGCAATATCTCTATGGGGCAAATCAAAGTCATAACTCTGGAGATACAACTTACTCGTTTGACAAAGTTTATGCTTTTTCTGATGGAACTCAGTATTGGGGTAGTGCCAATAAGTCTACAAAAGTAACCATTTGGGACGTGGGTGGCACAGATACTTTAGATTTCTCCAAGCTAGAGTACCGCAATTCTGGCTACTACTTTGATTTGAGGCAGGGTGGAATTCTCACTCCCCAAACTGCCTATAATGGCAAATCTTATAATCCTCGCGGTGGCAATGGACAATACCAAACATCTAGTTACGGCACGGTAATTGCTGACAATGTAATCATTGAAAAGCTGATCGGCACCACCAGTAACGATTACATAATCGCCAACGATGCAGAGAATATTTTTACTGGCTACAATCCAACAATTCAAACCGGTAAAGATACGATCGTCGGTGCCAATAAATTCGATATCCTCGACTTATCTAAGTACAGCTACTCTGATGTGACCCAAACAACCAGCGGCGATGACCTAATTATCAATTTGGGTTCTAATGGTTCGATCGAAATCCAAGATTACTACAAACTTTTAGACAATAATCGCATTCAAATTCTCTTCGATGGTTCCACTAGCCCAACCGAGCCTCCCACTAACCCTACAACTACTCCTCCGAGACAGACAGATTTAGTTTGGGAAAATCAGGGCTTAGTGGATGAGGCAGCTGTTTCCAGTGGCTCAAGATTCAACTTCGGTGGTGATTTAAGCGCAACCGTTGATTGGAGTATTCAGACCAATGGGGGTAGTTTTGTTCCTTATGCTGGCAATGATTTTGTCAGTTATGAAAGCGGTACTAAGGGAGCCCATCAAGGCTATTTGAACCTTGGGTTTAATAACACTAACAACGATCCAGGTGATAAGATTCATCTGTCTATCAGCTTTAGTCAGCCTATTGTCGGTCTAAACTTTGATGTTTTGGATGTTGATGCTAGATCGTCCTTTGATGACGGGGTTGAGATTTGGGTGGATGGAATCAACATTCGAGATATGTCAGATGCCTTCACATTACCAGGCTCTAGCGTGATGTTGGATAACGAAAATTATATGACAGGCTTTGAGGGAAGGAGCAGAGCCACCAATTCTAGTACCAATGGTAACATTCAAGTTGCTCTGGGCAATCGGGAAGTTTCTAAAGTAGAGATTTACTATTTTTCTACTGACGACCCTAACTCCAATCCTAGCGGACAAAGCATTGGGATATCGGATCTCAATTGGAATGTGTGATGGGAGTCATTAAGTCAATAGTCTTCTGGCGGGGGGAAGATAAAATGTCAAAAAATTAGATCGCCAAACTCTGCCTTGAGGTCTCTCGCCATTAAAGCTTGAACTGATTCAGAGGGAGTAGTTTCACCTGTGAGCAGTCGATCGACTTCATGAGCTATTGGCACAGCAATTTTGAGTCGATCGGCTAAATCTACTAACACCTTAGTGGTGTTAATTCCTTCAGCAGTTCCTTCTAATTCCGATAAAATTTGTTCGAGAGATTTACCCCGAGCAAGTCCGTAACCTACTTGGTAATTGCGGGAGAGATTGCTATGACAAGTTGCCAATAAATCGCCTAAACCAGATAAACCAAAAAAAGTTTCCGTCGCAGCACCTAAATGAGTGCCAACTCGAATCATTTCTGGCAATGCTCTAGTTAAGAGTGCGGCTTTGGCGTTGGTTCCCAATTGCAACCCGTCACAAACTCCGGCGGCGATCGCCATCACATTTTTGAGCGTACCCCCTAATTCTGTACCCAAGGGATCTTGATTGAGATAGACTCTAAAAGTATCGGAGGCAAAGATTGCTTGTACCATTTCCGCTGCTGATAAATCCTTACTGGCAACTACTGTTGCGGCTGGCAAACCTTGTTGAATTTCTTTGGAAAGATTAGGCCCCGATAAGACTACCAGCGGATGAGTAGGAAAAGCTTGTTGCCAAAGTTGGGAAGGAGTGCGAGTGGTGAGGGGGTCTAGTCCTTTAGTAGCCGTCACGAGGATGAGATTGTCCGGCAGAGCGATCGCCTGTAGCTTCTCGATAGTCGGTCTAACTCCTGAAATGGAAACGGCTGATAGGAGTGCATCTGCACCTTTTACGGTTGATTCGAGGCTTTGGGTGCTGCGACGCGACCACAAGCGAACTTCATGCTGATTGCGATCGGCTAAGGTAGCTAGTGCCGAACCCCAAACTCCTGCTCCCAATATGCTGATAATTTTCTGTTGATTGCTCACTAGTATTGACCGACACTAAATAGACATAATGCGTTTTTTTTTGCTTATAATTCAAGAAAAAAACTTGTTCAAGCGTGCAACATAGTCTAGCTAAACCTACTCCGAAACTGTACGACACTTTTGAAGGAGTTTTCAAGCCCACACTGCTCACCATTCTGGGAGCAATTATGTACCTGCGGCTGGGATGGGTAGTAGGGAATGCTGGTTTGGGAGGCGGCATATTAATAGTACTGTGTGCGGTAAGTATTACCCTGAGTACGGGGCTGTCTTTATCATCTCTGGCAACTAATACCCGACTGGGAATCGGAGGACCTTACGCCATGATTTCCAAGTCTCTCGGTTTGGAAATTGGAGGAAGTATTGGCTTACCTCTGTTCTGTTCCCAAGCTCTCGCCGTTGCCATGTACGTCTTTGGCTTTCGCGAAGGTTGGTTAAATTTATTTCCCAATCATCCGCCACTGGCAGTGGATTTAACGGTATTCGCCGTTGTATTTGCGATCGCTTACATTAGTGCTGGCTTAGCTTTTCGCGTCCAATATTTAGTCATGGCGGCGATCGGGGTTTCTTTGCTCTCCATCTTTGCTAGCAATGTTACTTGGGAATCAACTCAACCTCTACTTTGGTGGGGATCGTTTCCGGGTTCGCCAGAAAACAACTTCTCTGGCACCAGTTTTTGGGGCGTATTTGCCGTGTTCTTTCCAGCTACGACGGGAATCATGTCTGGGGTAAATATGTCCGGCGAACTGAAAAATAGCCGCGCTAGCATTCCACTTGGGACACTTTCAGCGATCGGGGTCAGTACTTTAGTTTACCTGGTATTGTGTTGGTGGCTTTCTCGCGCTGGAACGCCATCAGAACTGGTGGAAAACTACACCATTATGGTTGACAAAGCTCTTTGGGGCCCTTTAGTTTTGGGTGGGTTACTAGCGGCGACCTTTTCTGCAGCCCTCTCCTCGCTAGTTGGCGCTCCCCGCATCCTTATGGCTTTAGGCAGCGATCGCGCACTTCCTTATGGCCAGTGGCTGGCACGGCTTTCTGCTAATGGCGAACCTCGTCGAGCCTTACTAATTAGTGGTGCAATTGTTTTTGCCGCCCTCCTGCTCAGGGATCTTAACGTCATTGCTCCTCTAATTACGATGTTTTTCTTGATTACCTATGGAGCCCTCAATATAGTGGTACTGATTGAATCGAGCCTGGGACTAATGAATTTTCGCCCTAGCTTGAGGATTCCGCGACTGATTCCGTTTTTTGGCACTGCAGGCTGTTTGGCTGCAATGCTGGCGATTAATCCCATGTTTAGTCTGGTAGCGCTAGGGGTGGTGCTAATTATTTACCTGCGGCTAGTGAGTCAGCCACGAGAGAAAAGACCTGCTGACGTTCGCAGCGGCATCTTTGTCGCCTTAGCTGAATGGGCAGCAACCACAGCCATCCAAATGGATATGAACAATGTCCGCGCCTGGAAACCTAGTTTGCTGGTTCCGGTGGAAGATAAATCTCAATTGCTCGGCGAGTTTCGTCTCTTGCTTGACTTGTGTCAGCCAGAGGGTTCGATCAAGCTTCTAGGTTTGGGGTGCCAAGAAGATATTGGTAAACTAGAGTTGCGACTAGAAGACCTCAGTCGCTCCCTATACAAGCGGGGTGTATTTACTACTTGTTCCTTACTTAACGTAGCTGCAGACGGTACCGGAATCATCGCAGCTTTGCAAGCATTACAAAGTGCCTTTTTCCGACCTAATGTCCTTTTCCTCAGATTTTCCCAGGATTTAGCTCCTTGGAACCAGATGATTCCTGTGTTTGAGGAAGCGCGAAGACTGGAAGTAGGAGTTATGCTTTTAGGACTTCATCCCGAAGCAGGTTTGGGTAGAGCCGAAGTCGTCAACCTTTGGATACGCCCTCAACTGGAGCAGTTGTCTGTAGCTGAAGGATTGCAAAAAGGGAGTATCAATCTGGCTATTCTCATGGCTTTAAGGCTTGCTAGAGCTTGGAAAGCCGAGTTAAATTTGATTTCAGTTGTATCTCATTCAGAGGAAGTTAGTGCGGCACGGAAATTTATTGAGGAGTTAAGAGACCTTTGTCGCATTCCCCACAAGGCGAAGACTATTGTTGTAGTCGGAGAATTGGAGCAATGTATTAGTCAGGTTCCCCAGTCGGATATGGATTTTATGGGCCTGCAATCAGTTCCCGATTTCGATTTCGTTCGTCGGATGATAGGGCTAACAGGCTCCTCTTGCCTGTTTGTAAGAGATTCAGGTAGCGAAAGTGCTTTAGCGTGATTTACTAGGTTTGGGCGAGGAACCAGGATTCAGAAGAGTAATGAAAAAGAATACAAGGGGAAAAAATCATTAAATGATTACTTTTTCAGCAAATCCTATTTACCTTCTAAACTGGTACGCGCAGCGCCTTAGCTACCGCTTCTAAACTGCGATCGTCCCTCGCCATCATGGCATGAGCAAAAACTGATAGCTTTACTTCTTGACCTACTCCTAATTGAGAACTCTCTGGGGGGATAATAATAAAATCATAGGGAGTCCACAAAGAAGTGAAATTAAGCTGTTTTAGCACGTCAACATCCCGATTTAAATTTTGTAAAAAACCACTATTAGGACGCATCTGGACGCAGCTAGTTATCGGAAGAAGATAAGCCATCAAAGTACCGTTATGAGGTGAGGAAATAGTCACAAAGCGCTTGACTCGCTCAATTCCACCTAGCCTCTGTATGTAGTAACGACTGACTAAGCCTCCCATACTCAGTCCTACTAAATCAAATGGCTGAGATGGTGCAAAGGTTTTTTCTACATAATCAGATACCTGTTCAGCTAGTTTTTCTAGTCCTAAGTTGCCATTATTAGTCTTTAAATCGAAGCGATGCACCTCCCAACCTAGGGAGGCAAAATAAGCAGACATTTTGTTAAAAACCATCTTCTTGATAAAGAAGCCGTGAATAAGTAATACTGGATGACGCTTCATAGCAACAATTCCTGAGAAAATTAGCCTAACACCGATCGCAACCGAGACTTATTACTTTTTCAGCAAACCCTAATTATGGTTTAAGCTCAACCTTTCCCTGGGTTATTTCCACATAGATATGCTCTAATTCAATAGGTTTGCGAGCGATCGAATCTAGGATAATACCATCAAAACAAGTAATAATTTCTCTTAATTCTAAATTTTCTGGCAGCCAAAAAGTCAGGTTACCACCGTAACTTCGATGAGTAAATCCTAGCTGCTTGGCGCGCGAGATCGCTTTCTCTTCTTCTTTGGTTTGAATAGTCACAATTTCCTTAGCAGGAATTAATTTTTGTAACTCTTCTAAACTTCCTTGTGCAATAATTCTTCCTTCTTTAATAATACCAATTCGCTGACAAAGACGCTCAGCTTCATCTAACAAATGAGTTGTGAGTAAAATTGTAATTCCTTGTTCTTGTAAATTCTGAATTAAATTCCAGATTTCATAACGAGTTTCAATATCTAAACCTGTGGTAGGTTCGTCCAAAATCACTAATTTAGGTTGGTGAACTAAGGCAACGGCAATATTTACTCGTCTTTTCATCCCGCCGCTGAGTTTTTCTACTGGAGTTTTTGCCCGATCTAATAACTTCACCGCTGCTAAACTAGCTTTTATTCGTTGGCGGCGTTCTTTTCCTTTTAAACCATATATCTGTGCGTAAAAGTTGAGATTTTCTTGACAGGTTAGATTCTTGTACAACAAATTATCTTGAGGTGCAACTCCAATCCAGGATTTTGTCGCTTCTGAAACAGGTTGATTATTGATTGCGATCGTCCCGCTATCTGCTTGAAGTAAATTACAAATAATATTTATAGTAGTAGTTTTACCAGCACCATTTGGACCAAGTAAGCCATAAATTTCTCCAGCTTGTATGTCTAAGTTTAAATCTTGTAAAACTTGACGCTTACCGTAAGATTTTCTAAGTTTTTCAATTTTTAGCATTGAAAAATTATTATTCATTTATTGTATATTGTTTTCAGTTGATATAGAACTATTCACTTCTGCCCTCTGCCTCCTACCTTCCCCCAAGGGCTGTTAAAGTCTTCTTTCAACCATTATC
>JBFRWL010000342.1:0-2855 GCA_051439565.1 Prochloraceae cyanobacterium | reverse complement strand
CTGGTTCCACCATCCAAAATTCTGCCAGGTGTCGGGAGGTGTTAGAATTTTCAGCGCGGAAGGTAGGCCCGAAAGTATAGACATTTTGGAACGCCATCGCCATTACTTCTGCTTGTAATTGTCCGCTAACAGTTAGGTAGGCGCGACGACCGAAAAAGTCTTGGCTAAAATCGATCTGTTGTTTATCTGTTTTGGGAACTTCGTTTAAATTGAGGTTGGTGACGGTGAATAATTCCCCTGCACCTTCACAGTCATTAGCAGTGATAATCGGGGTGTGAACCCAGATAAAACCCCTGTCTTGGAAGAATTTATGAATGGCGCTAGCGCAAGCATTGCGAACCCTGACGATCGCACCGATGGTATTAGTACGCGATCGCAAATGACTAATAGTGCGCAGAAATTCAAAGGAGTGGCGTTTCTTTTGTAGGGGATAGGTTTCTGGATCTGACTCCCCATAAACTAGTACGGACGACGCTTTTAATTCGATACGCTGTCCCTTTCCAGGGGAAGGTACTAGGGTTCCAGTTACCTCGACGGAAGTGCCAGTATTTAGCTGTTTGAGTAGTGCTTCGTAGTTGGGTAGATCGGGATTTAGTACTACTTGCAAACCTGCCATGGAAGAGCCATCATTTACTTCCATAAAGGCAAATTCTTTTAATTCTCGCTTAGTACGTACCCAGCCTTTAATAGTTATAGATTCGTCAGGCTGACCTTGTTTCAATATCTGTGCAATACGTTGAGTCATTGTTTTTTAAGTAGGTCGGTCAAATTAATTAGGAAATGATTGAGAGAGGGTTCAGAGGTCAGAGGTCAGAAGTGACAGCTAACTCCTCATTTCGGTTTTATATTTATTTTTACCTACCCACTTAAGAATTTGGGAATTATTCTGATTCCCAAGACTACCTGCGGAATGTGGGTTATATAGCAGTACTATTTGATTCGTGAATACAGGTGTTAGGTGTTTCTCCCCACACTCTCGACATCATAAGCCTTACAGCCGTCCCGAAGAAGCATTATCGCTTTGTTAAGAAATATGTTGCCAGTTTGGCAACATTAGGATTAAATGTCAATTTACTATTCACTTGTAACTCAAAACGCAACAGAGGAAACCAAATCAAATGCAGATCTCTAACTTAGAACACTTACAAGTCGCTGATTTAGAAGAACTTAAAGGCAGCAATACAATCCTAGGAGGAAACAGTTGGTTGAAAGGACAACGATTAGGATATCCAGGACTCATATATCCACATTTCCGACCCAATCCTTCTTATAATTTTGACATTGATAGGAAGAGCATAACAATTAGTAACCAGGATATCGATCTAACTCAGAAAGCTGATTCAGTGGTACTCAATCTTGGTTATGGCGGTGGTGTGAAATCTACTGCTACTAACAATGCCATGATTTTAGCAACTAACAGTTGATTTTAATGCTTCTAAGGAAGCGAGGATTGCAGCAACTAACGGTTGATGTCTTTAGTTTTTCAAAACTACCCAAATGTCAAAATATCGATTAGACAATTTTTATTGTAGTAGACTTTTACAAAGGTCAGCTCGGGGTAATGGAAACTTCTTAGAAAGGTAGAGGTTCGGAGGCAGCAAATAGAAAAATTATTCTGCCTTCTGCCTTTCAAGACGAAAGCTTTGGTGACAGCAACAAGTAATCGGAGACAGAACCAATGTTGGTTGACAATATCGATCGTTGATTTCACTTAATAAATGCAGATCTCTAACTTAGACCATTCAGGAAGTTTGACCAAACTCACTGAATAAGACAATTCAGAAATATTCAAAGTTGTTTTCTCCTTTTGTATTTCCCAATGGTGGGTATTTAATCCACCATATTTCTTTTTCGCCGAAAGGGTAGTGCAACTTTATAAGCTGCTACGCTTTTAACCGCCTGGGGTAGAAGGCAAGAAGCGGCAAAAGAAAGAAACAGAAATAGAAGCTGTAATAGCTTCGTTACTACCGAAAAACTCAAGCTCAAAAACATGACCAAGGCTTTCGCCGAAGTCTAGTATTTATAAGGGGTTTAGCGGCGGGAGTATCTCAATATCTTTAAGAGGGTCATTCAAAGATGGAATTTATTTCTCAATCAACTAGCTCAAAACTTGTCGGTGAAGTAGAGTGTAACAAACCTTTAAGCTACTCAAATCAAGCATTGCCTGAAATAGCTTCAATTTATGGCGGTGTAGGAACTGTCGCGATTCAAGCGCCACAGTCCCTTTCTTCTTCTACAAATGCATACTCTAGAAGTGCATATACTGAAATTAATCCTTGGTCTCCCTCGTTACAGAACCTTTTAGATCAACCGCCAGCAACACTACCCCAACGTCTAATTACTGGGGGCATGGTTTTTTGCTTTGCCTTTGGCACTTGGGCTTGGTTCGGACAAATTGAAGAAGTAGGTAAAGCCCAAGGCAAGTTAGTGCCTAAAGGAGAAACCTACAAAATTGAGCCTCTCAATCTAGGAAAAGTTAGCAAGGTGTTAGTAAAAGAAGGAGAGGTAGTCAAAGCCGGACAAATACTGGTGGAATTAGATACGGAACTGGCACAAAAAGAAGTCGATCGCCTCGAACAAATACTATCTGCCTACCGACTGGAATTAAGCCACAAGCACAACTTACTAGACAGAGTCAGTTTAGAAACTAAAACCCTTGCTGCCATAGCCGCATCAGATACCCTAGCTCAGCGTTCCCTCTTAGCTGCAGCCAGAGAAAAAGTAGTGACAACTCGCATTCTTTTGGCTCAAATGCGTTCGGAAGCAGCCGCTTATCGAGCCAGACAAGTAGAATTTAAACAACTGACCTCGATGGCGCAAAATAAAGCTGAGCAACTCCGCTCAGAGGTAAAAGC
>JBFRWL010000341.1:0-20415 GCA_051439565.1 Prochloraceae cyanobacterium | reverse complement strand
ATCTAATTCTACTATCTCAGGGTTTAGAAGATCACGCCCATCCCCCCACATTAAAACAACTCGATCGCAATATTCCTGTAGTTGCTTCTCCCACTGCGGCTAAAGTCGTTACAGAATTAGGATATGTTACAGTAACAGCCTTAGAGCATCAAGAAAAATTCACCCTCAAGGACACAGTAGAAATCAAAGCCGTACCGGGTTCGCCGATCGGTCCTCAATTAGTAGAAAATGGCTATATAGTTAAAAATTTAGCAACTGGCCACAGTCTATATTACGAACCTCATGGCTATCATTCCGAGTCTCTCAAAGAAGACGCACCAATAGATGTAGTAATTACTCCCATAATTACCCTAAAATTGTTCCAGTTCCTACCCTTTATTAAGGGACAAAAAAATGCTTTAGAAGCTTGTCAACTATTACAACCGCAAGTAATTTTACCCACTGCTGCTGGTGGAGATGTAAAATTTGATGGGCTCCTGACATCTATACTCAGTGCAGATGGATCGATCGCAGATTTCCAAACTCTTTTAAACAAGAACAACCTTTCTACCGAAGTAATCGATCCTCAACCAGGCGATCGCTTGGCTATAGAATTAAAAGAACGTGCTGTTAGTGTCAGTTAAAAACCCAAATCCTTAAGTTCTAAAACAAACTAGATGCACCATTTTCTTGACTCTAACTTGAAAAATCAAACAATTTTTTACATATGGTTATGAGAGTTTCCCCCTTGCTATTTGTTTTGCCTGCAGCTACTATCTGCATGGTAGCCCAGCCAGCTGTAGCCGGAGTAGAGAGTAACGTTATCGATTCCACTGACGTTATCTACACTTTCACCTCTTCCAGACGCATTCCCCCATACATAATCCGGCGAGCTAAAGGTATTGCTATTTTCCCCAGCGTCATAACTGCTGGGTTCATTTTTGGGGGTACTGGAGGATCGGGTGTCTTAACTATTCGAGATAGCCAAGGCCGATGGAGCAATCCAATCATTGTCTCCATTTCTGCTGGTAGTTTCGGTCTTCAAGCTGGTGCCAAGTCCAGCGACATAGTTTTGGTGTTTATGAGTCAGCACAGTGTCCGCACGGTACTACGGGAGTCATTTAGTTTAGGAGGAAACGTGTCAGTTGCTGGCGGACCGGTGGGAAGCAATGCTGTTACCCCTACTGACGGACCAGATTCAGATATTTATTCTTACACTCACAACGAGGGTCTATTTGCTGGAGTGGCGCTCGAAGGATCTAAGGTCGCTTACGAAAGAGAAGATACCGAAAAGCTATACCGACGCAGGAACTTGAGTGCTCAAAAAGCTTTGACCGATCGGAGCTTGAGAACCTCGGAAGCAATGAGAGAGCTGCACCAAGCTCTTTATAAGGCACAAAGGTAATAGTAGGGAACAGGTATTAGGTGTTAGGTGTTTGCTCTTGGTTTCTGAGCACACTAACCCTTTTGGGGAATTCAAAATTCAAAATTCAGGCACGAAAATGCAATTAATTTTGAATTGGTTTATTTTGAATTCGGAGCGCAGCGACGTGACCCTCACCCCCTCTCCCTTTCATGAGGTGCTAGAAAATCCATTAAATCAGGACCTGCGGGTATAATCCCTCCTGGATTGAGGGGGAAGAGGTTTCCATAATAGTCTTGCTTGATCTCTTCTAAGCTACAAGTATCAGCCACTCCCGGAAGTTGATATATGTCTCTTAAATAGGCTCCTAAATTCTGATAGTCTTTAATTCTGCGGCGATTGCACTTAAATAGTCCGTAATAGACGGCATCAAAGCGAAATAAAGTGGTAAACAAACGGATATCTGTCAAGGTAAGACTATCTCCGCAAAGATAGCGATTGTGAGAAAGTGCAGCATCAATCTCGTCTAAAGTGGCAAATAGCTCTTCGCAGACAGAGTTATACGCCTCCTGAGTTTGGGCAAACCCGCAGCGATATACGCCATTGTTGACATGGTGGTAAATTTTATCGTTCCACAGCTCAATTTTGTCTCTCAAGGCTTCTGGATAGAGATCGAGCTGAGGATTTGTCGCCAAAGAGTTAAATTCCGAGTTGAGCATGACAATAATCTCAGCACTCTCGTTGTTGACAATCGCCTTGGTTTGTTTATCCCAGAGGACAGGAACCGTACAGCGACCTTGATAGCCAGGTTGAGCTAGCTGGTAAAATTGAGCCAAGGTAAGGCAGCCCTCTTCTTCTTGGTTAAATATCCAACCCCCCTCAATGGGCGAAGGAGATACTATCGTTACTGGGATGGCATTTTCCAGTCCTTTAAGAACGCGAACCACTAAAGTACGATGCGCCCAAGGACAGCTCATACCAACAATGAGGCGGTAACGTCCCACCTCTGGCTGGTAAGGGTTTCCTGACTCACTACTAATAAAATTTCTAAATTGACTCTGGGGACGAATGTACTCTCCTAACTTATTGCGTGGCGCGAGTTTGGACATCATCAATTTCCACATAGTCGTCCAGACAAACTTGCCCAAACTGATGATTAATTTTGGAGGTAGAGATTTTTTCATCTTTTTTTGCTAGCCGCATCTCCATAACGAGTAATAATCTAAAACTCGTTACTCGTTACTTGTTACTCTTGCTTTAAACTACTGCTGGCTCTAACATTCTAATCCAACCTAGGGCTGCATCAATCTCGACTTCTAATCCTACTGGCACGGTAAACTTATCTTCAATGTGTCCGATCGCCGCACCGTACCAAGCGGGAATTCCTAGCGGTTTAATTTGGTCTGCTAAAACTTGCCTGAGAGTAAAGTAAGGCTCGTCCTCTTCTTGCTCAGTACAGTTAGTACATTGGGCAAAAATAAAACCCGCCAATTGGTCTAAAATCCCTGCTAACTTCAGTTGCGTTAACATTCGATCGACGCGATAAATATCTTCTCCTATTTCTTCGACAAAGAGAATGGCACCTTGCCAAGCTGGTAAATAAGCAGAACCGATCGCTGCGGTTATTACTGATAAATTTCCTCCCAGCAAGCGCCCCCTAGCTTTCCCTGGAGTAATCGTTTCTACAGGTATATCTCTGGGATTACGCATGATTATTGCCTTTCCCTGCCAGAGAATTCGCTGGAAATAACTGAGGGAGAATCGATTCCAGGTAGAGATTCCCACTGGTCCGTGAAAGGTAATTATGCCGCTGCGAGCGTAAATCGATAACAGGAGTGAGGTTATATCGCTATAACCCACAATTATTTTAGGATTTTGGCGAATTAATTGGTAGTCAAGTAGGTCTAAAATGCGATTTACCCCCCAGCCGCCTCGCGTCGTTAGCACTGCTTTTACTTCTCGATCGGCAAACATGGCATTAACATCTGCAGCGCGATCGGCATCTTTACCAGCAAGATAGCCGTATCGATCGAAAATATGTGCTCCCAACTTAACTTTAAAACCCTGTTTTGCGAGCAGATTTTTAATAGATTCAATATCTTCTGGATTAATCTGACTAGCAGGACTAATTAACCCTAATGTATCGCCTGTTCTCAGTCTTCTTGGTTTGAGAGTTAGTTTTTTTCTTTGGCGACGGCTAGAGTAAATACTTCCCTGTGTTGCTAATAAACTCAATCCCGATAGTTGAAGAAATTGACGGCGATTGTACTTAGAATGTGTCTGCAAACTGTTAATTTCGATTAAGACTTGGAAGAACAGTAATAATCTACTAGTTACTAAAAACTTAATCAAAAATTCCCGTTCTACTCCTGCCTCGTTCTGCCTCCTACTTCCCGCCTCATGCCTTACTTACCAGGGTTTTCGACTTAGTGCAAAATGTAAATAATAGCTATTGCACTGACTTTGCAGAAACTTGTTATGATTGGCAAAAGTTTATAATTCAAGCTTAGGAATTTTTACTTATGCTTGATCTTTTTGTTCAATCCAGAGCAATTATTATCTATGCAAAGTTGCCTGAGAGCTATTAAGTACTATAGCGACCAAAAAATTACGGGACGATTAAATTTTCAAAGTTCATCTAACCAGAAATGGAGCATTTACTATCGTCTGGGTCGCATCGCTTGGGCTGCCAGTAGCATTAACCCGAACAGACGATTGCTGCGGCATCTATATCATAGCGTCCATAATAAAATTTCACTTAAAGATATTAATCTTTCACAAAACGAATTAGAGGAACCCTGGGAATATCAAATCATTACAGTTCTCAGCAAACAACAGAGATTGAGCCAAGAACAGATTTTCTCTTTAGTTGAAGGTGCTGTCAATGAAATATTATTTGATTTGATTCAGCAAGCAGCAACAGAGCAACTGAACTTCAAATACGAACTGTACAATTTTTTTAGTCCAACATTAATCTTACTAAATACTGACCAATGCCTCGAACAAGTAAAGAGAGAATGGTCAGCTTGGAATGCTCAAGGTTTGAGTGAATTTTCACCTAATCTAGCTCCAATAATCAGCCAAGAGCAAAAACTCAAGGAACAAACTTCTAAAAAGGTATACAAAAATCTCAAGACCTTAGTTAATGGTAAACGGACTCTGCGGGAGCTAGCAGTGTTAATGAAAAAAGACCTCATACCTTTGACTAAATCCTTGATCCCCTACTATTATCAGGGAATTATTGATTTAGTCAAAGTTCCTGACTGGCACTTGTCAGCATTTCCGTTGTTTAACGCTGTTCTGGAAAGTCAGAGTCCGAGCAAACCTGAGAAACCACTGATTGCTTGTATAGATGATAGCGCCCAAATTTGCCAAGTAATGCAGCAAATCGTAACCGAGGCTGGCTATAAGTTTATTGGCATTCAAGATCCCCTGCAGGCTTTAACAATTTTGATGAGACGGAAGCCAGATTTAATTTTCTTGGACTTGATTATGCCCGTGATTAATGGTTACGAACTTTGCTCTCAGATGCGGCGGATCTCCTCTTTCAAAAAAACACCGATAATCATCCTCACCAGTCACGATGGCATTGTGGAACGAGTTAGGGCGAGGATCAGCGAAGCCACTGGCTTTTTAAGTAAACCGATAAAACCTAGGCATGTGACGGCAATATTGCAAAAGCACATACCAGCACCAAAGCAGAACCAATCAGAGCGGGAGATGAGGAAGCATCAAGCTTCAACTAACTCTCTAACACAGCCGTTTTCTTAGGATCACTGCCAAAGAAGTGCTTTGACTTTTATATTCCAGAATAGATTTAGCTTCTTGAGTGAGGTGTACCGTGAATACTATTCTAATTGTTGAAGATGGCTTAACTGATACAGCAATTATCAGTAGTTGCTTGCAAAAAGCAGGATTTTTTGTAGTCTGTGTCAGAAGCGTGGAAGAAGCACAACAAAAGCTCCAGCAGCAGAATCCAGATCTGATTGTTCTGGATGTCATCTTACCAGGGCAAAGTGGCTACGAACTTTGTCGCGACCTGAAAAGCGATCCCAACACTAGCCGGATTCCAGTAGTTTTCTGCTCGACTAAAAATACCCGCGTTGACAAAATGTGGGGAGGAATGTTGGGAGCAGATGCTTATTTATCTAAACCTGTAGATCGAGAAGAATTGTTGCGTACAGTGCAGCAATTTATTAAAAACTAAGATGAGAGGATTTTGCCAGAAAAACCCTTATGTTTCCACCAGAGAACTCTCTAGTTCAGAACGAGCCAGAGAAAAATAGACAAGTTCATAAGTTCGTACAATTTGAGCTCGGTCAAGGAGATTTAGCTTTACTACCAGCAGAAAAGGTCATAGAAATACGAGTGGTTAAAGCTAATGAAATTTTGCCAGTACCAGAATTGCCTAGCTGTGTTCTGGGCATTTATCAGTGGCGAGGAGAGATTCTCTGGCTAGTTGACTTAGGCTATTTAATCGGATTTTCGTCTCTGTCGTGGCAAGGCACCAATTCAATGATGGTGCTTAATGTTGAAGAAAAAACTCTGGGACTGGCAGTTACTGCTGTGACGGGGATTGAGTCCTATGACTTCGAGCAGTTTCACCTTGCCTCAACTGATTTATTTTCACAGGAGTTATTGCCCTTTTTACAAGGTTTTTTTATGACACAGGAGCAAAAAGTTATCAGATTGATAAACACAGAAGTAATCGTCAATTTTTTTTAGTAACCTAGACTCTTAACGAGGCTGTTAAGTTTTTAAGTTAATAGCGCTTGCCACAGGGGTACCTTCGGTGTCTAGGAAGCGCCTCTGCGAGATCGCGAAGGGAAATATCTGTTGGTTGAACAAAAATTTTAGAGGAATAAATTTATGACAGTAATCGGGGAAGCCAAACAAATCTCAAATAGTACTGAAGCAGTGGAAGAGCAAACAGTTATTAACCCGTCGAGACCAAGCTCTTTTGGTCTCGATCGCGATCGCCTGGGGGCAATTGTCAGTAAAATCCGCCAATCTGGCGACCCAGACAGCCTGCTTGACAATACGGTTAATGCCTTGCGGGAGGAGTTACAAGTCGATCGCGCCTCGATCTATCGCTTTAAAGATAACGAGTGGGGAGAGGTTTTGTACGAGTCTCTGGTAACTGGGTGGACACCCTGTATCGGGGAAGAAATTCCAGCGATTAGCTTTGGCTTGGCACAACAAAACGACTATCTCAATCAGATAGCAGTCGCTATTGACGATATAGAGGATGAAAACCAGAACAATTCGCCACACTTAAGCCCGTATCAGAAACAACTGCTGGAAAAGTTTCAAGTTAAATCGAGTTTGAGCTTGCCAATTCTGGTGGAAGGGAAATTGTGGGGCTTACTAATAATACAGCAGTGCTCACAGGCGCGTCAGTGGCAAGAAGCTGAAATTAATCTGCTCTACTTAATTTGTGCGGAGATAGCTAATGGAGTGCAACGCTCCCATTTTCGTTCCCATTTGCAAAAGAAAATCGAAGCCAGCCGAGTAGTTGCCAAAATCATCGACCAGATTGGGCGTTTTGTTAGTCTGGAAAACATCTTTGAAAAGACCAGCAAAGAAGTAAGAACCTTTCTCAAAGCCGATCGGGTAGCGATTTTTCGCTTTGACCCCGACTGGAGTGGAAAATTTGTCGTCGAGTCGGTAGCCAGTGGCTGGACTTCTGTCATTGAAGAACAGGACAAGATCGAGTCCTTAAAACCAGCGATCATCGAATGTGAGGGCGTGCAACACTTAATTGTTAATAACCAGGATGGGCGAGCAAATCCAGCCAGATGGGCAGATACCTATTTCCAGGAAGCTAAAAGCAGTGCCCTGCCAAGCCAAGGGATGTTTGTGCGAGATGACGTTTACCAGTGCGGGTTTCCTCAGTGTTATCTCGAGGTTTTAGAGCAATATGAAGTCAAAGCCTATGCCACTATGCCACTTTTCCGCGAAGATAAACTGTGGGGAATGCTAGCCACCTATCAAAACTCAGGACCGCGACAGTGGCAGGATTGGGAAGTGAGGTTTTTATGTCAAGTTGCCGCTCAGCTTAGCGTCGCTCTGCAACAGGCAGAAAGCTTAGAAAAGATCAAAACTCAGTCCAACAAGTTAGCAGAGCAAGTCAAACAAGAGCAAGCTGTCGCCAAAGTCATAGACAGGATTAGGCGTTCTCTTGATCTGGAAACTCTATTTGAGGCGACCACAAGAGAAGTACGAGTCTTTCTCAAAGCAGATCGGGTAGCAGTATATCGCTTTCATCCTGACTGGAGTGGGGAATTTGTTGCCGAGTCCGTAGGCGGTGACTGGAAACCGCTGCTGGGGACGGAGTACGAAACAGTTAAAATCTCGCCAGACAAAAAACCTAACTGTAGGGATAGAGCCTCTGTAATTACCAGAGATATAAACGAGCCGATCGACTCTGCTCAATGGGAAGATACTTACTGGCAAAATACTCAAGGAGAAAAGTTAGACAGCAACGACACTTTTGTCGTTGAGGATATCTATCAAGCCGGACTATCTGCATGTTATGTGGAGCTGTTAGAGAAATATCAAGTGAGATCTTATGCGATCGTCCCAGTTTTCCTGGGGGATAAAGCTTGGGGCATGCTAGCAGCCTATCAAAACTCGGGATCGCGCCAATGGCTGCCGGCAGAAGTACAGTTTTTACGGCAAATTGCCACTCAGTTCGGTATCGCTCTGCGACAAGCAGAAACCTTGTCACAGTCACAAACTAAGTCTAGCCAGTTACAGCAATTAGTAGAACAAGAGCAAACCGTAGCCAAAGTAATTTCTCGCATTCGGCAATCTCTCGATCTCGAAACTATCTTCGAAACTACTACCAAAGAAGTGCGCTCCCTATTGCAGGTCGATCGAGTGACAGTTTATCGCTTCAGACCCGATTGGAGCGGAGAATTTCTCGCCGAGTCGGTAGCAGTTGGCTGGACTCCTCTACTTGAAAAACAAGAGAAATTACCTCGCCTACAAAGTAACATCTCAGATTGTGCGGGATTGGGTAGCATAATTGCCAAGAGTAAAAACCAATCAACCAGCCCTTTAGTAGTTACAGATACTTACTTCCAGGAAACCCAAGGCACGATCTTGCTCAGTCAAGGAAGTTTCGTCCGAGATGATATTTACCAGGCTGGCTTTTCTCCCTGTTATCTAGAGATTTTAGAGCAATTTGAAGCGAGAGCCTATGTCATTGTCCCAGTTTTCCAAGGAGACCAACTGTGGGGATTGCTAGCAGCTTTTCACAACTCCGGACCGCGAGCTTGGCAAGAGAGGGAAGTGAGGTTTATCAAGCAAGTGGGAGGTCAGTTTAGTGTCGCCGTCCAGCAGGCAGAATATATCGCTCGAATTCAAAACCAGACTAAAGCATTAGCCCAAACAGAACAACGGGAGAAAAACTTTGTCCGCTTTTTGGTGAAAATCAATCAACAGATTGTGGAACAAGCTCAGCAAAAACTAACTCTAGACAATTTATTTAAAACTAGCACCAAAGAATTGCGCAAGCTCCTTAAAGTCGATCGCGTTACTATTTCCCGTTTTAACCCCGATTGGAATAGCCAGTTGATCTGCGAAGATGTCAATGCTAACTACGCCAGATTAGTGGGAACAGACGCTGCCTTGGTCGAAGATCCTAACATCCAAGATAATCGAGGAGGTCGCTACCTGGAAGGGAAAAATTTAGTAATACACAATCCCGAGAACGCCAATCTATCAACCTTCGAGTTGGAGTGGTTAGAGCAACTGGGAGTTAAAGCCTGCGTCATTACCCCGATTTTTGAAGGTGAGAGTCTGTGGGGATTGTTGGGAATTTATCAACACGATCGCTCCCGCCTTTGGGAAGAGGGGGAAGTGAATTTAATTGCTCAGGCAAGTTTGCAGTTAGGGATAGCCATTCAGCAAGCTGACTATCTAGAACAGGTAAAAGAGCAATCCCAGCAATTAATCGACTCTGCAGAACGAGAAAAAGCTGCCAAAGAGCTACTCCAGGAACGAGCCGCTCAATTGTTAATCTCTGTTAAGCCCGCCTTCACCGGAAATTTGATGGTGCGAGCGCCGATTACCGATGATGAAATTGGCACCATTGCCGATGCCTATAACGGCACCCTCCAATCCCTCCGTAAAATAGTGCTGCAAGTACAGGATGCCTCAGAGAAAGTAGCTCAATCTACTCAAGAAAATACAACTGTGGTCCAAGCGTTTGCCGACCAAGCACAGCAGCAGTTCCAAAAACTCAAACAGGCTCTCCAACAAATTCAGCAGATAGCCAACTCCACTCAAGTAGCATCAGCGAGCACCCAAAAGGTAGAAACTGCAGTGCAACAGGCAAATCAAACCTTGCAACAAGGCGATAATTCCATGAATCTTACGGTGGAGAACATTCTTAATATTCGTGAAACTTTCTCGGAGACACTCAACAGCATCAAACGACTGAGCGAATCTTGCCAGAAAATCTCTAAAGTAGTAAAGTTACTCGGTAACTTTACCTCTCAAACCAACTTAGTGGCGATGAATGCTGCACTCGAAGCAACTCGTGCTGGGGAATATGGACGCGGCTTTGCCGTGGTTGCCGAAGAAGTGCGTTCCCTTTCCCATCAATCTTCTACTGCTAACACGGAAATTGAAGAGTTAGTAGAAGAAATTCAAACAGAAACCGCAGAAGTATTGCAGGCCATGGAAATGGGACTCCAAGAAGTGACCAAAGGGACCGATCTGGTCAATGAAAGTCGCGAGAGCCTCAATGCCATTTTGGCAGCAACCAGTCAGATTAGCCAGTTAGTGGGAGACATCACTGAGGTCACTCAAGTGCAAGACCAACAAGCTGAGGCATTAACTAAATTGATGAAAGATGTAGGAATAATCTCCAATCGAACTTATCAAGATTCGACCCACGTGTCCGCATCTTTTCAAGCACTGCTGGAAGTAGCTCACGACTTACAGACAAGTGCTGGAAAGTTCAAAGTTAGTTAGGTATACCAAGTTCAGTAGAGCGATGGGGAGGTTTTAGCTGATTGTTATTCTCCCCTGCTCCCCCTCTCCCCTGCTCCCTATGCTTCCCACACCCCCCACACTCCCCACACTCCCCACACTCCCCTACTCCCTCTCTCCCTATACTGGCTATGACTAATGATTCCGAACTTCACGATCGAGCTTACGAATATTTTCTCGAAGAAGTCCCCGAACTGTCACAAATTATTGAACAAAATCTCCTAACTCTGACAGAAGAACCCACCAAGCCGAAAATCCACGAGATTATGCGCGCAACTCATACTATTAAAGGGGGGGCAAATACTGTCGGACTAGAACACATCAAAAGCATCGCCCATTCTTTTGAAGATGTACTCAGGTCTCTGTTTCATCCTAAGCTGAAGATTGATTCAGAGCTACACAAAATGCTGGTGGAAGCTTATCAGTGTCTCCAGGTCTCCATAACTGCAGAACTTACAGGAGCGGCAATCGATCGATCTAAGATCGAAGGAAAAGCTAATTCTATATTTGCCCAAATCCAGAAGAAATTAGGCAAGTATTTTAATACTAACCACCGAATTCTAACTTCGGAAGAACTAGGTTTCGATCTGGTGAAATCCATCTTTGAAGTAGGAGTACAGCAGCAGTTAGATGAAATTGCTAGTACCATAGCTAATTCTAATCAAACCGAATTAACTACTAACCTGCTGGCTAATTTGGAAGTATTAGTAGAGTTAGCAGAATCTTTCCAATTGTTAGGGTTCGTTGAGATTGCCGAAACAGCCATTGTCGCTGTGCAAGTCAATCCAGAGCAAGTATTGACGATCGCTAAGACAGTTCTTGAGGATCTCAAACGGGGACAACAGCAAGTAATCGCAGGTGATCGCGATCAGGGGGGAGAACCTTCTCCTAGACTACAACAACTAGCAGGAATGGAGGTAGCTCCAGCAAGTGAATCTCAAAATTCCCTGCTAGAGACTATCTGGGGAGACGAAGAATCAGAAGATTTGACCACCCTGGGAGGAATAGCGCCGTCAGAGCTAGAGGAATTGGAAATTGAAGAACCTACCAAGGAACTAGATGAGAGCGAAGTAGATTTACTGTTATCGCCAGTAAGTTTTGAAGCTGAGATTGTATCTGAAAGTCAATGGGAAGAACTCGAACAAGAAAGCTCTGAATTAGAAGAAATTCTTTCAAGTACGTCCTCAACAACTGAAAGCGACTCAGAAACAGAAGTATCTACTGATGACCAATCCCCTACTCTGTTCACGGGAAAACCAGGCAAATCTGTCTCATCGCCATCAACAGTACGAGTGAAATTAGAGGGACTAAAACGTCTAGATTACAAGGTAGGAGAATTACTAATTAACCAAAACTACAAAATAGCGGAAGATGAAAAACTGCAAAATGTAGTGAAAAAATTACTTTATACTAACAAGCAACACCGAAAGACTATTACTCGCCTGCGGAATTCGATCGAAAAAATCTTAATAGCAACTAGACAGCAGCAATCGGAAATTAAAGCTAACAGTTCCCTAGCAAGTCAGAATTTAAATCCTAACTCTTATCCCTACTATTCTTTTGTTACTTCTAATTTTGATGCCAGACAACTAACTCGCTATCGAGAACTTAGTCAGTTATCCAACAAAGCTTTAGAAGAAATAGAAAGGCTCGAAACAACAAGCAAGTCAATAGAACTGATAGCGAGAAATTCAGAAGCTAGCGAGAAAAAGCAACAGCGTCTTTTAGATAACATCCGCAATGAATTAATAGAAGCACGCATGTTGCCTCTAGGAGAGGTTTTCAATCGCTTGATCCGCACCGTACAACAACTAGAGCTAACCTATCATAAATCGGTTAATTTGAAGTTGTTAGGGAAAAATGTGTTAGTAGATAAAGCGATCGCCGAGAAACTTTTCGCTCCTTTACTACATCTGGTGCAAAACGCTTTTGCTCACGGTATTCAATCTCCAGAAGTACGCCGCCAACAGGGTAAATCAGAAAAGGGTAAAATCGAAATTCGTGCCTATTATCAGGGAGGAAAAACTGTCATAGAAGTTAGCGATGACGGTCAGGGTTTAGATTTCGATCGCATTAGATCGCGAGCAGTTAACCTCAATTTATATACAGTCGAACAAGCTGAGAAATTATCTGAGCAACAACTATCAGAGTTGCTATTTGAGCCAGGATTTTCCACCGCTTCTAAAGTTAGTGCAATTTCCGGACGAGGTATTGGACTAGAAATAGTTAAATCTCAGATGCAAGAACTCAAAGGAACTTGTAAGCTGCGATCGCAACCCCATAAAGGAACGACTTTCTCTTTAGGAATACCTTTAACTCTGATGATTGTCAAAGTAATGATCGTCGAAGCAGGCGCAAAAACCTATACCTTGCTCTCCGATACAGTAGAAAAAATTCTGCGATCTGATTCTAGTCCCTTACAGTTTGTAGAAGGACAGAAAGTTCTGATTTCCACCGCTGGTGACAACGAATCAATCGTGCCAGTGCATAACATGACAGAATTGATTAATTACAACTCCCTCATTCGTCACAATACCAACAATTTTCCCGAAGAAACCCCAAAGAATCAGAAAACTTCTTCCCTATCCTCCCCAACTTCTACTCACCTGCTCTTGCTCCGACAGGGGACAAAACTATTAGGCTTAGAAGTAGACAGAATTTTAGGGGAACAAGAGACAGTCATTAGACCTTTAGGCAAAGTGATCAGTGCACCTAGCTACATTTATGGTTGTAGCGTTCTCAATAATAGTCGTTTGACCCTAGTAATTGACGGTGTATCTCTAATAACTCAAACTTCCGCAGCTCGAGCATCAGCCGAGTCTTCTTTCCCTGAAAATGCCAACCTCAACCCGATGACAAATCCTCCTTTACAGGAAGGGTTATCTCCTAGTTCATCGAATCCTACTCTGCTAATCGTAGATGACTCAATTAGTCAACGTAAGACTCTCCTCTCAACCTTAGAAAAAGCTGGTTACAAAATCATACAAGCAGCGAACGGTCTTGAAGCGATCGAAGCAATACAAAACAGGGATTTAGATATTCAACTGGTGATTTGCGATCTCGAAATGCCAGCTCTCAGTGGCTTTGAATTTTTGTATCATTGTCGTCAAAAGCCAGAGTTAGCACAAGTGCCTATAGTTATCTTGACTTCCCGCACGGGAAAAGAAAATCGTATAATTGCTCAGGGATTGGGGGCTCAAGCATACTTTAATAAACCCTATTTAGAATCAGAACTTCTCTCTGTTATTGCTAATCTAATCAATAAAAGGGTTAAAACCCAAAACCACTCATCGACAAAATTTCTACCTCTCTCAGGTTTTTAAGAAGAGGCGTATGGGGGGGGTGGGGGGTGTGGGAAGCACAATGAGTAATGGAAGACAAGGGGGAGAATAACAATCAACAATCAACAATCAGCTAACAGCTAACAGCTAATAGCTAACACCTAACAATATGAAACATGGTAATTCAGAACAACCATTAGGTTCGGTCATTCAGGGTTCCCTGAGTCAAGGATTAGAAGTTAGATTGAATCCAGATGTGTCTGTAGAAGATATGCGCGTGGGTAAATTCCTGGTGGTGCAAGGGGTGCGATCGCGCTTTTTCTGTCTTCTGACCGACGTTTCCCTGGGAACTGCTAGTCCGAGAATTCTTGCTAACCCTCCTGGTGCTGAGGATATTTTTTTACGAGAAGTTCTGGCGGGAAGCGGTACCTACGGGACGATCGAACTCTCGCCGATGTTGATGTTTACTCCTTCTGTAAGGGATGGGGAGAGGGGGAGAGTGGGAGAGGTGGAAGTATCTGGCAATGGTAAGAGTCCTCTAGCTTCCTTTGAGGCACAAACTAGCAGCGAACTGGAATTACTGCCAGTTAAAACTATCCCCAGCCATTTTAGCCAAGTATTTGAAGCCACGGAAAGAGACTTTCGCTCTGTCTTTGGTTGGGAAGACGATCCCCATCGACGTAACTTCTCGATCGGTCAACCTTTGGATATGGAGGTTCCCATCTGTATCGATCTAGACCGTTTTGTCGAACGCAGCAACGGGGTTTTTGGTAAATCCGGTACGGGTAAATCCTTCCTCACTCGCTTGCTGATTTCTGGGATTATTCGCAAGCAAGCAGCAGTAAACCTAATGTTTGACATGCACTCCGAATACGGTTGGGAAGCTGTAAGCGAAGGCAAGCAATTTAGCACTGTTAAGGGTTTGCGTCAGTTATTTCCCGGACAAGTAGAAATTTATACCCTCGACCCAGAATCTACCAAACGTCGCGGCGTGCCTAATGCTCAGGAATTATACTTGAGCTACGATCAAATCGAGATAGAAGACCTCAGACTAGTAGGATACGAGTTGGGTCTTTCCGATGCTAGCCTGGACAATGCCAATATTCTCTACTCCGAGTTCGGTAAATCCTGGATTATCCAACTGTTAAATATGAGTAATGAGGATATTAGTACCTTCTGTGAGGAAAAACAGGGTCACAAAGGTTCAATTATGGCCTTACAGCGCAAACTCATGCGTCTGGACAGCCTTAAATATATGCGTTCTGCCTGTCCTCACAACTATATCGACGAAATTTTACAATCTCTCGATGCTGGCAAGCACGTGGTAGTCGAATTTGGTTCTCAGTCCAATATGCTTTCCTATATGCTGGCGACTAATATGATTACCAGGCGCATTCACTCTAGCTATGTGAGAAAAGCTGAAAGATTTTTGCAGACTAAAAATCCTTTAGATCGTCCCCGCCAGTTGTTAATTACTATTGAAGAGGCCCACCGCTTCCTCGACTCTAGAATCGTCCATCAAACTATTTTTGGCACCATTGCCAGAGAAATGCGCAAATATTTCGTTACTCTGCTAGTGGTCGATCAGCGCCCCTCTGGCATTGATAATGAGGTAATGTCTCAAATTGGTACTCGCATCACTTGTTTGTTAAACGACGAGAAGGATATTGATGCTATCTTTACTGGGGTTTCTGGCGCTGCGAGTCTGCGATCGGTTCTAGCTAAACTTGACTCGAAGCAACAAGCTTTAATTCTAGGTCACGCAGTACCTATGCCAGTAGTAGTACGCACTCGCGCCTATGACCAAAAATTCTACGGGGAAATTGGCGATCCTGACTGGCGAGAAATGTCTGACGAACAAGTTATTACTGCCGCCCAAGCAGCTAGGGCAGATTTGGGCTTTTAAATCGAGGGCAAGGGAAGTGTGGAAAGTAATTTTATCCCCCTGCTCCCCTGCTCCCCTGCTCCCCTGGTCCCCTGCTCCCCTGCTCAAAATACGGTAATTCCCACCATTATAACTACTAAATAGTTCGGCGATCCGCCTAGAAACACGGATGTTATTAAATAATTACTAAGTAATTATAGTAGTAAGTGAAAGATATCGTAGTACTAAATCCAGTGTAATTACTGGTGCTGTGAGCTTTCAGCCTAGTCAATCTTACTTAAGTAAAAAACCCAGTGAACTTTTTTTTGTTTGCAAAGGTCTATATTTATAGCTAAGATAGAATCAAACAAAAGTCATACCGACTTCGTTTTATCAGTTGACACCCTATCTAGTAAAAAACCAACCAAGATCGCTAGTCGGAAAATAAACAGCTAAAGACTTTTGCATAGTTTTTAGGAGGCACAATCATACAGATGCCCGCAACTAAAGTGAACAAAACCAACAAACAATCTACTTTCTCAGCAGATATGGTTCGCACTTATCTGCACGAGATTGGTAGGGTACCCCTGCTAAGCCACGAGCAAGAAATTGTTTATGGCAAGCAGGTACAAAAAATGATGACTCTGCTAGAGAAGAAAGAAAAACTCCAGAAAAAGCTAGACAGGGAGCCTAATAGACAAGAGTGGGCGAACTGCGTCAAGCTTAGCGAAGAGGAGCTTGAGAAAGCTTTAAGGCAGGGACAGTGGGCTAAGCGTAAAATGATTGAGGCGAATTTGCGCTTGGTGGTAGCGATCGCCAAGAAGTATCAGAAGCGCAATATGGAATTCCTCGATCTAATTCAAGAAGGAACCTTAGGTTTAGAAAGGGGTGTAGAAAAATTCGATCCTACCAAAGGTTATAAATTTTCTACCTATGCCTACTGGTGGATTCGTCAAGCCATTACCCGCGCGATCGCGCAACAAGGTCGTACCATTCGCCTTCCTATTCACATCACTGAAAAGCTCAATAAAATCAAAAGAACACAACGAGATCTCTCGCAAAAATTGGGTCGTAGTGCAACTCCTAGCGAAATTGGCAAAGAGTTGGGCTTAGAAACCTCTCAAATTAGAGAGTATTTGAGCATGGCACGTCAACCGATTTCACTTGACGTGCGGGTTGGCGATAACCAGGATACAGAACTATCTGAGTTACTCGAAGATGAAAGTGTGTCTCCAGATAATTACATCACCCAGGAATTACTGCGGCAAGACCTGAATAATATGCTCGCACAACTAACCCCACAACAACGAGAGGTACTATCTTTGCGTTTTGGCTTAAAAGATGGCAACGAACTATCTTTAGCAAAAATTGGGCAAAAAATGAACCTCAGCCGTGAGCGAGTCAGGCAGTTAGAACACCAAGCCCTGAATCATCTTCGTCGCAATCGCTCCAGCGTACAGGAGTATATCGTAGCTAGCTAATCTTGAGCAGTAAAGGTAACGAGTTTTACATTATTACTCGTTACTTGTTACTCACTTCTTCACACACCACTCGAAAACCAACTAGATCGTAAACGTTATTGCGCCTGGCAATCACGCGATCGCGACATGCCGAGCGGCAGTCAATAGGAGCGTCAAACCACGAGCCGCCTCGCAGAACTTGATACTGATTATCATGACTCTTTTTATCTAACCAAGCACTGCCATCAGTCGGCGCTCCTTCGTAGTTATTATGCCAAACATCGGCACACCACTCGTAAACGTTGCCGTGCATATCGTACAAGCCAAAGTTATTGGGGGGAAAGATGCCTACTGGCGTAGTTTCGCCACGATACTTTCCTTTTGCTTCGTTAGCATAAGTATAGTTACCGTCATAATTCGCCAGATTGCTGGTCAGGGTTAAGCCAAAATTAAAAGGAGTAGTAGTGCTAGCGCGAGCCGCATATTCCCATTCAGCTTCGCTGGGCAATCTATATTTTCTTCCAGTCTTTCTCGAGAGGCGATCGCAAAACTCAATTGCATCATACCAAGAAACTGTTTCTACTGGAAGATTATCGCCGTTGAACTCCGAGGGGTATGAATTAAGAGTCCGATTAACTTTAGGTAGGTTAGCTACTACTCGCCATTGCGCTTGAGTAACCAGAAACTTGCTGATAAAAAAAGACTTAACACTTACCTCATGCACGGGACGCTCGGAGTCATATCCTTCTTCTTGCGAACCCATCATAAATTTACCGCCAGGAATAGCCACCATCTCCAAGGTAATTCTATTACCTAGATTTTCAGGGAAATATTCAACTCTTTTGCGTCTAGGACTATTGGGTTTACCTGTTGAGTCTACTGTAACTACTTCAAAGTCAAAGCTGCATAAGGAAGGTCTAACTATAGCAGTTGAACCAGAGGGTCTAGGATGGGGTCGAGCAATATCCTGCTGCAAATCTTTTAGTACCTCAGAGGCTTGTTGGTATCGTTTCTCAATATCCTTTTGTAGCAGTTGATCTAAAATGGCAATCATTTGGGGACTCAAGCGAGCTGTCATTGACTGGTGCCAATTCTCCATCCAGCCATAACCTTGATATAAAAATAATTCATTAGGATGATTTCCAGCTAGCATGTGAAAGCAAGATATTCCCAAGCCAAACAAATCGCTAGCTGGAATAGCTTTACCTTCTAATATCTGTTCTGGAGCAGCATAACCTAGAGAACCTAGTGAAGTACCCGTATTTCCCCCCATAGATGGCGTAAATACTTTACAAATGCCAAAATCAATTAATACATACTTCTTATCAGAATGACGGCACATAACATTTCCCGGCTTGAGGTCGCGATGAATTACGCCCCTGTCGTGGATATATTGGAGAACGGGTAACAACTCTAGCAAAAATTTTCTAATCTGAGTTTCGCTAAATACTCCTTGTTGCTTTAATTTCTTGAGCAGGTCTTGACCCTTAATAAACTGCTGCACCAGATAGAGATAATTATCTTCTTCAAAATAAGCTAGCAGAGCAGGTATTTGGGGATGTTCTCCCAAGCGTTTTAATTGTTGGGCTTCTTGCTCAAATAATTGTTTTACCCTGAATGAGGCTTTCGCGCCTTGAGCTTGAGGTGCTAGTTGCTTGACTACACAAAGCTCCCCTAACTTATCTGTGTCTTGGGCTAGGTAAGTTTTTCCGAAGCCTCCTCTAGCCAATGGTTTAATCACTTGGTAATGATTCCTCAGCCGCTTTTTCAAAGGCATACCGCAATTGTGACAATACTTACGAGCTTCAGGATTGAGAGGTCGATCACAGTCGGGGTTGAGACAACAAATCATTACTGGCATTAGAGTTCAAGTTAGAAATCACAAGGGAAAACTGGAAACCTATCTAATAGTTTGTATGAAGTCAAATAGATGATGGGCTAACTCTAATTTGCTACAAAGTTTAATCTGCTGCTGTCTTCCTTGGACATCAATTAGAATTGCTTGGTTAGTGTCGCTACCAAAACCAGTATCAGCTCGATCAATGGGATTAGCCACGATCGCATCTAATTTTTTCCTGTGCAATTTCTCGACAGCAGGCTTGACAATTTTGCCAGTTTGTGCTGCAAAACCGATTAAGCGCTGATGGGTTTGCTTGCGCTTACCCAGCTCTTTTAGGATATCTTGCACTGATTCTAGGGGCAAGTTAGAGGGGAGAGACTGTTTGGGTAATTTTTGGGGGAAATATCGCTCGGGTTTGACATCTGCTACTGCTGCTGACATAATAGTCAAGTCGGCATCGGGGAAAGCTTCTAACATTGCTTCGTGCATTTGCTCAGCATTAACTACACTAATAGTACGAAGATTGGAGAGAGAAGCGAGTAATTTTGTCTCTATGGGCGCGTGTACCAGCGTTACTAATGCCCCTCGGTGAACTGCTGCTTGTGCCAAAGCTACTCCCATTTTCCCCGTAGAGGGATTGCCAATGAAGCGAACAGGATCTAAATGTTCTCTGGTTCCGCCAGCACTAATTAAGATTTTTTGACCAGTTAAATCTCGCTTGCCACCACTGTAGAGCAAAGATTGTAGCGCGAGCATAATCTCACCTGGTTCTGCCATCCTTCCCGCGCCGACGCGATCGCAAGCTAACAGACCAGACCCCGGACCAATACTATGATAGCGTGGAATTTTCTGCAACATTTGCCAGTTGTTTTGCACTAACATTTGTTCCCACATATCCGTATTCATTGCTGGTGCTAGTAGCACCGGACAGCGGGAAGCCAAAATAGTGTTAGTCAGCAGATTATCAGCAATGCCATAAGCTAACTTGCCTAGTGTATTCGCCGTCAAGGGAGCGATCGCCACAACTTCCGCCCATTCTCCCAACTCAATGTGCAGCGGACGGGGACGAGTTGGTTGCCAGAAATCTTCATCCCGATATGCCTGATGGCGGCTGAGGGTAGATACTGTTAAAGGGGTAATAAATTCGCTAGCAGCTTTCGTCATAATTACCCTTACTTGCGCCCCAGCTTGAAAAAGTTGAGAAATTAGTTCACATACCTTATAGGCGGCAATACCGCCGCCTATACCAATGAGCACTCGTCGATTGCCCAGCATATACTAGGCTTCATCAAAGGTTTCAATATCCAGCAAGTAGAAATAGGATTCTACTAACTCTTGACGCTGAAAAGCGATCGCCCGTAACAAGTGCCAATCCTGCAAAGCTTCAAAAGGATTATTGTAATCGTCCCTTTCTAAACGCCCAGCCAGATTGGCAACATCCTCTGCTGTAAAAGCAGAAATGTCTTTTTTGGATAAACTTAAAGTTGTCATTTCCGCACCTCCCGCAAGCTGTATTCATACTACAGCTATGTTTATTTTAACAGTCCTTTGGGCAAGGCAGATTTATTAAGTGGGGAAGTGTGGGGAGTGTGGGGAGTGTGGGAAGTGTGGAAAGTGTGGGGAGA
>JBFRWL010000340.1:0-4771 GCA_051439565.1 Prochloraceae cyanobacterium | reverse complement strand
ATACCAAGAGTATTTTAAAATGTTTACAAAGGTTAGCTAATGGAGAAACATTAGAGGAGACTGATTTCCAAGAATTCATCGATAAGCTAGTCAAGCAAGGGCAGCGAGAAATCATTAACACAGATTTAGAAAATGTTATCACGGATGCTATAGAACAACAATTGGAATGGAATCAACAAAAGATTAAATCCAATGCAGGGAAACCTCAATATAATCCTGGAGAAGGTTATTTTGATAAGCTAGTCACTCCCTTGATGGCAGAAAATTTAGCTCAGGATTCTTTAACTAATCTTTCACTAGAGGAGTTCTTTTCTCAGGAGTATAGAGTTGGTTCAGAAAAATTACTTGAGGATGTCCCTGCCAATATCTTACAAAGATTAGGAGCCAAAGCTAGCTTGAATTTGAGAAATATCTTAGTCTTTTGGCAAGGAGATAAAATAACCAATAATTTATTATATACAATTGTTAATAGTTTCTTGCTGGCATTTTCTAACTTAGTAAACTTCGAAGGATTATCTTTACCTCGAGTTAAGACTATTCTCACTATCATCCTAACTATAATTCTGATTGTCAGTTTGATTGTGATAGTCAAAAACTCACTGTTATGGGTGATTCTTGCCTTGGTTACCCTCTTAGTTCTCTTTCTATCTCAAACCTTCCTTAAATAGAGCTACTTTTACCAGCTAATATTTTTTCTAGGGTTCGCTCTTTTATTATTATTTCTGGCTTTATTCTCCTGGGTATTTGCTTGACTATTTTGGGTAACAGCTTGCTAAAAGTATTCCCAGAAATATCTGATATTATTCAGAAAATAGCCCAAGTTTTACCGATGAACTAGGTTATCATTGCTTTGATAGCTTTAATACTTATCGCGATCTTTATCTTAATTGATGTTAAAGAAAACAGCAAGTAGGAATTAAGATCAGCCCCATTGAAGGTAGTCTAACCTCAAAACCTAATTGCATACCATTTACTTAGGAAACAAACCCTCCAACTCACATTTTACAAATATCCGTGTTCTGCCAAAAAAGTCAAACTAATGTCCTCCTGAGTGCCATTGTTACCTAGACGATGACCCAGCAATTTATCGACATATTTCCCCAAGATATCGCTTTCAATATTTACCCAATCTCCAATTTTGAGATAGCATAGATTAGTTTCAGCATAGGTATGGGGAATCACAGCTGCCTTAAACCAATTCCCGTCAGCATCGCAATCTGCTACAGTTAGACTGATGCCATTGACAGAAATACTGCCTTTTAATAATACATAGCGCGCTATGTAATGCCGCCATTGTTCGGAGAGGGAAGGGGGAGCAGCAAAAGACATCTCCCAAGACTTCTCGGTAGACACAGACTCGACTAAACAACCAATGCCGTCTACGTGTCCCGTAACAAAATGTCCTCCCAATTTACTACCCACTCGCATCGAAGTCTCTAAGTTGACATAATCTGCAGCTTGACTTCGCCGTCCTAGAGTGGAACGTTGTAAAGTTTCCGGAGAAGCAGTCGCTACAAAGCCATCAGGTAAAATCTCTTCTACCGTCAGACAGACTCCATCTACCGCTACGCTGTCGCCAATGGCTAGATCGGACAAGATTGCTTGGGAAGTGTTTTCCACTAAAGAAAGAGCTAGCCGATCTTTGGCTAAAAGTTGAATCGATCCTAATCCTTGAATTAACCCTGTAAACACAGTTCTTTATTTGAGAGAATAGAATAAAGTCTAAAGAAATTGGGAGAGTTAGCCAATGCTTAACTATGACGGTGTATTTTTTTGATTAATTTAAATGTCATAGCTCTACAGTTGAGGCATACTGTGAGAAAACAGCATTGCCAACTGGTGACCTAATTACTTAGTTATGGCTAAAGAGCGTTAATACATTAAGTAATGTAAATAAAAAGTGTAAAGCGCGCTCAGCAGCTTCTTCAACAAAAGTTTAACTCTTCGCTTTCACACTTTAGATGCCGATATTTTTCTAGAGGCTAAACCGATGATTGAAATGAAAGTTGCCGGAATTGCATTAGATGCCGTTACCCGCAGTCCAATAGTATTGCTCAAAGATAGCTCAGACCGCCGTGCCCTGCCAATTTATATTGGACAGGATCAAGCCAAGGCAATTATCAGTGCTCTAGAAAAACAAAAACCACCTCGACCACTGACTCACGATCTGATCTTTAATATTTTAGAAGTTTGGGAAATGCAACTGGAGCGTATTATTATTCATTCGCTCCAAGATAATACCTTCTATGCTGTTCTTTGCCTTGTTCAGGGAGAGAACAAGAAAGAAATTGATTGCCGTCCTAGTGACGCGATCGCCATTGCTCTGCGTACTAATAGTCCGATCTGGGTGATGGAAGAAGTAGTGGCTGATGCCTCAATTCCTGTAGATCGAGAGGCGGACGAAGAAGAAAGAAAAGCTTTTAGAGAATTTGTCGCTAATCTGCGACCGGAAGACTTAATTCAACGAGGAGGTTCTGGCACTAACGGCGAATCGTAGTAGAAATATGGAAATATTGACAATCATATCAACCACTTCTAGAGGTTTTCCTTTGTAGTGGGAAAAAATTTATGCGCTATCGGAGATTCGGAAAAACAAATTTATATTTATCTGTTTTTTCTCTAGGAACTATGCGCTGCTTAGCTTCTGAGTCAGAGGCGAGACTAACAATTAAACAGGCGGTGGCACTAGGAATTAATCACTTAGAAACTGCCAAAGGCTACGGTAAGAGCGAGGAATACCTGGGAATAGCTCTGCAAGCAGGATTATCAGTGCCACGAGAGCAAATGTATATTACCACTAAGCTGCCACCTACCCCAGACAAGAAGCAGATGAGTCAGTGGATCGAACAATCCCTGGCTAGGTTGCGGCTGGAATATATCGATTGCTTGGCAATTCATGGTATCAATACCTGGGAGCATCTGAGTTGGGTTAAAGATACCAATGGTTGTATGGAAGCGCTGCAAGAAGCCAAGGCAGTTGGTAAGGTCAGACATATTGGTTTTTCTACCCACGGCAGCCTAGAGCTGATTCTGAGTGCGATCGACACAGATTTATTTGAGTTTGTCAATCTTCACTACTACTATTTCTTCCAACGTCACGAAAAGGCAATTGAGCTAGCCGATCGCCAAGATATGGGGGTATTTATTATCTCTCCTGCTGATAAGGGTGGTCGTCTCTATACTCCACCCGAAATCCTCAAACAGTTGTGCCATCCCTTCTCCCCCCTAGAGTTAAACTACCGTTTTTTACTGAGCGATCGCCGTATTACTACCCTCAGCATTGGCGCTGCTACTCCAGAGGAATTGAACGAACCTCTGCAGATTAGCGATCGCGACTATGTTCTCACTCAGCCAGAAATTGCCAGCCTGCAAAGATTAGAAACTCAACTACACCAGACTTTAGCAACCGATCGCTGCAGCCAATGCTATCAATGCTTACCCTGTCCCGAACAAATTAACATTCCCGAAGTCTTGCGCCTACGCAATTTGGTAATTGCCTACGATATGACAGAATATGGTCAGTACCGTTACCGGATGTTTGAAAATGCCGGTCATTGGTTTCCTGGCACTAAGGGCAATCGCTGTACGAGTTGCGGCGACTGTCTTCCTCGCTGTCCCCAAAAATTAAATATTCCTAAGCTGCTCAGAGATGCCCATCAACGTCTTAATGGTTCCTCTCGCCGTCGTCTTTGGGAATAAGGAAACAAATGGTACTTTGTAAAAGTCAATATAGTAAGGAATAGATAGAGAAATTACTATGAGTAGAAAAGCACAGTTAAATATGCCGATAAGAGTGCCTCTATTGCTACTAACGCTGTTTCCTTTGTTTTTCTCTCAAGTACCGTCAGCCAAAGCCTCACCTTCACCCGTATGGTGTGAGTCTGCGCCAGAGCCAAAGTTGTTTGAGCAGAAGGCTAACTCAGATAAAGTTGGGGCGATCGGCGGCGATACAATTTCAGCCAAAGAACCGACAGCTCCTAGTTTTTGGTGGGCAAAACAACAGTTCGATCCTTTCGAAGGTAAACTGGTTACTAATTGGCAAGCTAACCCCAATGCAGGTCGTATAGATTTGGTAGTTAATCGTCAACTCTGGAGTAGTCTAAACTATTTAGACCGCTATCGCTTTGTAAATAATTTTGGAACAGTTGCTAGAGACTATCAATACGAGCTGAGAGTGTTCAACGAGCGACAAAAATGTTTAGCTGTCTATACCTGCAATTTCGGCATTAGCCCCCATCAATGCGAGATGAATTTAGACCCCTCAGTTGGAAATGGTCTCAAGAGAAACTAGCAATTAGGTGTTATCCCTAGAAATGATTATTTAATCTTCAACTAAGTCTCCGTCAAACTCACGTTATCTTAAATCCGGTTCTTCTCACCTTCTCACCGACCAAAATGCCGCAGATTAAGTTGATAACCCCAATTTTTTCAAAGCTGTACTAGCGTGCAGCCTAACTTTACTATCTGGATCTTGCAACAACTTGTTTAAAGATTCTCTTTGCTCCACTGCTCCTAGTTGACCTAATCCCAAAGCTAGGGCTTGTTTAATTTCAGGCTGCTGGAAAACGGGATTGTTAGAGGCTAAGAGATTACTCAAAATAGCAGCAGCGATCGACTGAAGTTCTGCCTTTTCTACTCTCCCTAAGACGAGAACAATTTCTCGGCATACTGGTAGCGATCGCAGCTGGCTAGCTTGCTGGAGATACTTCAGTGCTTGTGGAATTTCTATCCAACTAATTGCGCGTACAATTGACACTTGCAGCTCTACGGG
>JBFRWL010000339.1:0-6147 GCA_051439565.1 Prochloraceae cyanobacterium | reverse complement strand
CACTCCATCCCAGGGTCGATCGATAATCTCTTCATCGGTCATCGGGCTAACGGTAGGAAAGGTAATCGAAAAACTGCGTCCTGCATCGGGAGCAACAGAAGGCCAAAAAGTACTCAAAGCAGCACAGAGTTTGGCATCTTCGGGAAAAGGACTACCTAAGCCATAAGCAGCTAAATGAACTGTGCCATTTAGGGAATCTTGACTCGTATCCCATCCAGGAGCAAATACTCCTGCTGCGTTATCGGGTAAATGGGAATGCCGAAAGGTATGAAAATCGTTAAGGGGACGTTGTTGGGTATTAGGAGAAATTCTTAAAGAGACAATGGCTGATACAGTGTTGTCTTCAGGACGGAAATTAGCACCTGATAACTGTAAATTGGGGGCTAATCTTTCATCGGATAAAGTTTCTGGCCCCGCCTGTCCCCAAATCTCACTTTGCAAGGCTGATGGTACTTGCTGTTGCCACCATTCTAGTAATTCTCTTTGGGTACAATTGGGATAAAAATCGGGGGCTGTTACTAAGGAATAGGCAGAGATATTACGGGGAAAAGTCGTAGCTAATTGAGGACAGACTGCTTTAATCCAACCATCCCCACTGAAATCAATATAGTGTTGTGCTTGATAATTACCAATTCTAGTTCGCTGCGCTACATTATCTAATGTATTTAAATCCTGCAACTTGCCATCACTGAGAATTTGGTGGCGAACATGGACGTATTCAGGGGCACGACGTACACCATTAACCGAGGAAATCCCAAAGCTAGGAGCAAAGCTACTTGAATTACGCGGTACTTTAAAAGTTAAAGGTCGATTCTGATACTGGGCAGCTTCAATTAAGTTGGGATGAGGCGTGGGAGTGAGCCAACCAAAAGCACCATTTTCGTTATCTAACCATTCCGCTATACCCTCTTCAAATCTAAAGGGTGGCAAGTTAATATCCGGTGTACCCCAGCCTGTATCTTCTCCTCGCCGACCTAATTCTAAATGTATTCGCCGTAGTTTTTCATTGAGGTGATGGGATTCTAGATTCAAATCTAAGTCTAATCCTCTAATACATTCAGAGCCGCTAAATAGCTTGTGAATTGGTACCCAAAACTGATTATTACGATCGCTCTGCATAAAGTTCATCGGACCAAAAACATCTCGATCGCCATTTAATTGGAGGGCGATATAAGCTGCATAACGGCAGGGTAGCACCCGAATACCTTGGTCGTTACCTTCCACAAAGGGCAGAAATCCGCGATTTTTGCGATCGTATAAGGCTGGCACAGTCCCTACCCTAGCAACTCCTGTGCGAGAAAAACAAAGGTCAGCGTGTTTGCGATGCACTGTAGCGAAGGCGGGACGGTATTCTGTAGCAAATACGGCGATCGCTAAATTAAGTCCTCTTTGATTAATTAAATCGGCAATCGATGGAGGTTCAATACCAAAGACATAATTTTCGATGGTTTCTAACTCTGTAGGAGAGGGAAATTCTCTCATTTCCATACCATCTGCGTCTAAAATCACATGGGGAGACGCTAGTGCATGATACAGTAAGCTTTGGGCTGGGCTACCTGGTTCAATACCTCGAATTCCTTCGCCAGAAAAGTCTTCAAACCCTGGCCAACTGCGATCTATACTTGATAAGGGTTTAGAAAGCTCTTGTTTTAAATCTGTTGCGGTAATATCTAATCCATGTCGGAGTAAAAGATTTCCCCAACCATAAGGAGCAAGGCGCTCGCAAATTTCCTTAACTCGATCGATTAAAACCATAATACACTTCTCCAATGATTATAAAAACTTGAGTTTGGCGTAACTTTAGCTTCAAACGCTCTAGCGCGATCGATTCCAAACCCTCCCCTAAATTCTGCTCCTAATCGCCTTCCAGCAATCAGATCTGAATTCAAAAAGAAGCTATTGGGAATGACGTAATCATCTGAAGGTAGAACTGTAGTACTTGAGAATGGATGCAGTCTTGTCGTTTTATCGCTACTAATGATATTGAATTCAGTCGTTTCAATAGAAGTGTAAAGGCAGAGTTGGGCACACGAGCAGAGTTGAGATATTGGCTCTCAAGAATGGCTCTATACTCATCTAATGCGCCTTGATTTTCCAGGAAATTAGTTCCTGTCGAGTCTTTATAGTTAAACAATTTGGATACTCCTTAAAACTAATTGTTCAAACGAGTTTAATTTCCGAGAGGATTTAAATCATTTACGAAAGCCAATAGCTCTGGCATTGAGAACTGAAGCTCTGGGTTTTTCTTGAGGACAGAAATGGGACTATTTTCTATGAGGCCCACGAAAACTTCTGCAACAATTCGGCTACCTACGGGTCCTAACATATTGCCGTCATTTTTGACTTTTGCCTCCTTGAGGTATTAATGTTCCAGTAATCCAGCCATTACCCCTAATAAAATAGCGTTCTTTACCGTGTTTCATAGTTCTTTGACAAAAGTAGCAGTCATCAACTAATTTTGAATCAAAGAACTTTAATGAGAGTTAAATCTTAATTAATCTTTTTTTCTCTCTTTTGTGGGTTAGGCGATCGCCATCCTTAACTATTGCAATTCAGACATAGCTTTAAGAAGCCAAGTTTTCTGCTAGTTGTCGCGCTAAAGTAAGTCCAGTCAATACTGGATTCACAGAGCCAACAGTTGGGAAAATAGATTGGTCACAAGCATAGGCATTCTGGATATGGTGAAAGCGACCTACCTCATTTGTCACAGAGCTTGCAGGATTACTTCCCATCCATAATGTTCCGGCTTCATGATAGGTTGTTCCTAAACCCCTTCGCCAATCTGGAAATGGGCGAGTAAGTGGGAAAGGTGTAGTTTGCCATCCCCCATCATATAGGTACTCTATATTTGTGGAACTACCTGCAATATTTTGGGCTAACTCCACTGTTGCTCGATCCATATCGTCCCAAGTTATTAAATCATTAGGACTCAACTTTAGTTGAGCGTAAGCTCTAGGCACCCCAAATTCATCACTTTCAAATGGACTAAGGTTAATCCAATTACCATCATCGTTTGGTACAGGAGTTATGCGATCGCCAACCATTTCTCCCACACCGCGAAGAGTTATGGTAACCCACTCTGGATCGTCATTAGCTAGCTGTTCTTTCAAAAGATCTAAATCTGGAATCATTCTATATAGTAGTTCATCAGAACCACCTGAGTGAGCCGATGCTGTAATCTGTATATGAAATCTTGCGCCTGATGTGGCTAGACCTCTTACTAGTAAAGCAGCAGTATCTAAATCAAGAGGAAGAGGTGTCGTGAATGCAGTACGCTTAATTCTGACAGTGAAATCACTTCTTACATGAGCCATCAAATTTCGACCCATTAATGGTGTAGGGAAGGAAGTGAGTGCTAGTCGGGTTGACTCTATCGTACTTGCAGCTAAAACGACAGAGCAACTAGACGAGATATTCAAAAATTCTCTCTGACCATTGATTTCAACTTCAATAGTATCAACTACTCCACTATTCGCATAAAGTCTAACTACATGAGCGTTAGGAACTAGAAAAATTTTTCTGTTAGCATCATTACCACCAGATTTACCAGAATCTTCGCGAATAGCACTAATTAAGAGCGGGACACTACTATATTTATCAAAACTAAATAAACCTGATGCTGGAGAATCCCCTTGAACAGCCAAAGGAGCTTCTTCAACTCCATCATTGCCAATTGCAAGTTCGATATTGCTCACGGTAGGGGTAGCAGCTATGGTTGCATTACTTAAAGCAGTTTGCAGATTACCGGAAATAAAGTCTGTTGTAGGCTCAACTCCAATCTCTTTTGCTAATTCACTATAGTTATTGATTAAATAGTTTGCTGTAGAAGTTGGCCAATTAGATAAATCGTTATCTGTCAATTTTGGACACCAACCACCCCAATAAACTGATTTACCACCAACGCAATAAGCCAAACCTGGAAAAGGCACGTTGCCACGCCAAGGAATACCCCAAACTAATTCACGAGGAATACCAGGATCACTAGATGGCGGAATTTCACCAGGAACATCTAATCCAACTCTTCCTATGTTCTGAACGTGTTCTCCAATTAGAAAACTTCCAGCTTCCAACACTAAAACACGCTTACTTGGAGCAAGACGATTAATTTTAGTGGCAAGGTAAGCACCATACATACCTGAACCGATTACAACTACATCAAACTGAGCTCCACCATTCTCTGTTGCTTCCTCCCAGGTATTACAAACAAGACGACCAAGAGCATCAATAGAGAATGTTGTATTTTGAAAAGCTACGTTATTCGATGAGGGTACTAATTGAGGTATAGCCATTATATTTTTGAGTATTTACTTGATTTGAAGTTCTTTATCTCTATGAGATAGCACCAAACAGTAATCCTCGAAGCATTTGACGATACTATATTTTGTCTTCTCAATATTTTTTAAGGTTATAAAAGTTGAGACTGCACTATCCTAACCTCAACATTCCCAACTGCATACTGTTCCTTCAATAACGAGATCGCCTTCTCCAACCCACAATAACTAAACTTAATCCGACTCCCCACCACCGAAGCCGTAATCATTTGATTTGGAGAAATAGGAATCTTCACATCTTCAGGAAAATCTACCGTCAATTCTCCATTCAAATAAATATCAGCACCAGGATAAGTGGTACGTAGTTCTTCCAGTGGTGCTACGGCATCTTCATCATTAAAGGTAAGATTCCTAATTTCAGTCCTGGCAGCTTCCCCAACGGTGGTTGTCACTTTGCTAGTAATTATCTGTTCACCAGTCTTATAAATCCCCTTCCCATCAGTAACGATAAACTCTTTACCTTCATTTCCAAGAATCAAATATTTACCATCGGCGGGAGTGCGATCCGATGCCCAATAGCCTGTGATGCTCGCGTACACATGATTAGTAGCTGCATTCTCGTTATACACCTGCACAATGCCATCTCTCAAACCGAGATTTTGTGAAACTTTCTGAGTTATCCCCCCACCCTTGGCTAGATAAATTCCTAATATTAAAAGAGCGATCGCTATTCCCAACACCCATAATTCACCAGCACCACCAGTCTTTAGTCTCCGTCGTGGATTACTAACCGATACTGCCCAGACAGGCTCAGGATAAAATAACTGTACTCCTTGCTTGGTGAAGGTATCAGAGAAGCAAGCTAGGAGATGACCCAAAGGTAAAGCGATCGCTATCTTTAAATCTATACTCCCCAGTAAAAAGTAGGTCACTGAGAAACTAACCAATGTAATAGCAGCCGTAGCTAACAGAGAATGGGTAATGGTGCGATGGGGAAACCTATCCTCTATCCATGAGCTAATGGGAAAGAAGATTTTACCAATGGTTGAGGTAGTAGTGTCCAAATCAGGAAGCTGTGAGCCAATTATTGATAGTCCCAGGAGTAGAGGATCGGCAGTAGCTAGTATTAAGGATGTTCCAGCAGCAGCTATTGAACAGTGAGTGATCGACATCATAAGCGGTGAAGAGTAAGGTTACTTTCTACCATTTTGGATTTGGTTAGGGCGATCGTCAGTTATTTGGCTCACTCTTTCCTCATCTGAGAATGTGCTTCAGAATTGAGATGTACCCGACAGATTGCACTCAATTCAATTACCCTAAGAAATGCTCGAATCTCTAACAAAACTATCTAACTCTGCAATCAAAGCATCTTTAGCTTCTTTCGGGACAAACGCGGCTCGAAAAGAATTTTTAGCAAGTTGATAAATTTCTGACTGGCTCAATTTTAAAGCGTCGGCTGCTGCTTGATAATTTTCAGTAATATAACCGCCAAAATAGGCAGGGTCGTCAGAATTGACCGTAACGCAAAGCCCTAAATTCAACAGTTTTTTGAGATTGTGTTGTTCCATTGAATTGAAGACTTTTAGTTTGACATTTGATAAAGGACAAACTGTTAGAGGAATTTGTCGCTCGATTAAGTAATCGAGTAAATCTGCATCTTCCGAGCTGCGAACCCCATGATCGATACGACTAACATGAAGTAGCTTTATTGCTGACCAAATATATTCTGGTGGACCTTCTTCCCCTGCGTGGGCGACGGTTAAAAAATTTTCGGCTTGAGCGCGCTCGAAAACTGCTTTGAATTTGGCGGGGGGATTTCCTTGTTCTGAAGAATCTAAACCTACAGCAACGATTGTCTCTTTGTATGGTAGTGCTT
>JBFRWL010000338.1:0-4131 GCA_051439565.1 Prochloraceae cyanobacterium | reverse complement strand
AACGGCTGGGAAAGCAGCTCTTCTTGGCTATAGGAAAGTGTTTTTTCAAATGCTGGGTTCAAACGCTTAAAGTAGCCGTCTGTTCCGGCTACGCAAAACAGATCGAGGGAAAGATTGAAAAAACGCTCTAGCTCTTTTTCGACTCGCTGACGTTCTCGGCTCTCCTGTTCTAAGGCTTGGTTGATTGCCTCTAACAGAGCTGGATTGGTCAGAGCTAGTATTGAGGGCAGAACTGACCTATTGCTGGCTACCATGTAGCCAGCTAGCAAAGCTGTCAGACCCTGGCTCAAACCCAACAGCCAGTAAGCAGGATGCCAAAGTGTCCACACTGCTATCAGATGGGTAGTGCCGCTAGTAAAGAGCAATATGCTTAAGAGTACAAAGATTCCTTTGAAGGGTAGCTTCTCTCGCTGGCGGACTAAGTAGACCAGCGAGAGCCCAATCAAGTAGTAAGCTAGCAGAATCAGTGAGTGGTCAAAAAACTGTAGCCAGAATAATCCTGTCGGCCAAAGATAACAAGGCTCGTAAGACATATACTGGGTTGAAAAAAATAAGTCTTTAAATTCCATCATCCTTGGACTAGCTGAACTAGAAAATCTCTTGTTGAAGTTAATTGCTCTGCCAAATTTCTTAGCTGTATTCTCAGGATTTTCTGAGTTGATTTCTAGCGGATAATTACGGTTAAGCTAATTGGGAAGCTCAAAGAATCGCTAGATTTACTTAGTTTCTGCTCCTGTTGGCTGATGTGCTCCAAATAATCTTACGTAGAGTCTTACCAATTGCCAGAGTTAAGATTTTTCGTCGTTGGCATTTGTCGTTGGCATTTATTAATTTATATTTCATGATAGCATCGTAATTGACTTATTATTCAAAAAAAAGGGGACAGATGACGCGACGTTTAATAGAGCCCCAGCCGTAGAAAGTATGTTTGGAGAAACAGCTAAACAGCTCGCCTGCTCGTCACCCAGTGAATTGTTGTTTTTGATGGAAAGGGCGATCACTTTTTGTCGCAACGGGATTGTGATTGTTGATGCCAATCGACCAGATTTGCCAATTATTTTGGTCAATCCGGCTCTTGAGAAGTTAACCGGTTACGCGGCCGCAGAAATTCTCGGTCGCAATTGTCGCTTTTTACAAGGGAACGACAGAAATCAACCAGAAATCGAGCAGATGAGAACGGCAATTCTTCAAGCCCAAGAATGTCAAGTTATTTTGCGCAATTATCGCCCAGATGGCACTATGTTTTGGAATGAAGTTTACATTTCTCCAGTATTTAACCACAAGAAAGAGCTAACCCATTTTATTGGCATCCAAACTGACGTGACAGAGCGCAAGCAGGCAGAAAAACAACTACAGCAGTTGGCTTTTTACGATTCTCTTACCAGTTTGCCGAATAGAACTTACTTTCTGCACAAACTGGAGCAAGCGGTTGAAAAAATTGCTGAGCAGCCTAACTATTTATTTGCTGTCCTGTTCATTGACCTAGATGATTTTAAATTAGTTAACGATAGTTTCGGACATACAATAGGCGATCGCCTACTGATTGCCTTGGCTAGAAGGTTAGAAGCTTCTTTGGGTTCTTCAGATCTAGTGGCGCGACTTGGGGGGGATGAATTCATCATTCTGTTACCAAAAATCTCCGCTCTAGACGATGTGGTTCAAGTAGCTGAGAAGATTCACCAACAACTAGAATTTCCTTTTCAACTCGATGGTTATGAAGTCTTTACTAGTGCCAGTATGGGAATTAGTTTGGGCACGACAGAGTGCCTTGACCCCCAAGAGCTGCTCAGAAATGCCGATCTGGCTATGTATCATGCCAAAGTAAAGGGTAAAGGAAAATATGCTCTGTTCGATCGCCAGATGCACAAATTAGCTAGAGCCCGCTTACAAATTGAAACCGATCTCAGACGCGCTCAGTTGCGCTCCGAATTCGAAATTTATTATCAGCCGATTTTTTCGTTAACAACTGGAAACATCACGGGTTTTGAAGCTCTTGTGCGTTGGCAGCATCCAGAAAAAGGTTTTATTTCTCCCGGCGAATTTATTCCCGTAGCCGAAGTAACGGGGTTAATTGTTCCTCTCGGTCAATGGGTACTTTATTCGGCTTGCTCTCAAATGAAAATTTGGCAACAGCAATTTCCCCAAACAGAACCGTTGAGGATTGGGGTTAATGTTTCTAGCCAACAATTACAACAAGCAGATTTTCTCGACCAGCTCGACAGAAATTTGGCGGCTACTGGTTTAGATAGTCGATATCTTCAATTGGAACTGACAGAAAGTATCTTGATGGAAAATACTGAATCGATGAGAAAAACACTCTCGCTGTTGCGCTCGAGGGAGATTGAATTAAGCTTAGATGATTTCGGGACGGGCTATTCTTCTTTAAGTTATTTACAGAGTTTTCCGCTCAATACTCTCAAAATTGACCGCTCTTTTATTAAAAGTATCTCCTTCAACCAGAAAAATCCGGCCATTGTCGGAGCAATTATTACTTTAGCTCAGACTCTAGATCTGGATGTGATCGCCGAAGGGATTGAAACTTCCCGTCAATTAGAGCTACTCAAGATGCTGGGATGTTCCCAAGGACAAGGATATTTGTTCGCCCAACCGATGAGTGTCAAAGACGTTGAGAGATTTTTAGTCAAAAGCTGATGGGGCGACAATAAACTATGACTTTCGTAGGACAGGCTTGGACAAAATACCCCCAATTTTTCGGCCCCAAATAGTACATTAAGGACCAGCGGGAGCATTCGTGCAGAAAATTACGGTTTTGGCTTTGAGGTGTTTTACCCACTTGTCACCTAATTTCACTGGAAGCAGATTAGACTCAAGGATTATGATGCTTAACACGGCGTTGCGCCGAGATACGTGTAAAATCCGGCCACATCTCTGTAAAACTATTGCTATATAAGGCTTTCAGATTTCGAGTTTTCACAGGTTCTTTATGTCTGCTAAGTGATATTAGCAGAAGTCAATCAACGAAAAACTAAGGTAAAACGTGCTGCTAATGCTCTTTGTAAGTGCCAATTTTCATGTCTGCTAATGTATGTGGCACGATTTTACATGAACCTCGGCTCAACCCCTACTTGGATGAGCGATGCTGGGGGACTGATTTTCAGATAAATGACCTAAATAATTGCCCAAATTTTAGGGATTTTCCTGATTTTTTTGGATTGGGAGCGAGACTATCTTAGTACTAAGAGAAAACCAGATAAAGCCGTGTTTCTTCCTGGCTCTCTCGGCAGTTTAAACCTTAGTCTCTATTAAGCAAGCGAAGGATATCATTCACCCAATATAGAGAATTTCTAATGCGGGCTTATTCATTTTTCTTGATAAATAGTCTCTAATTATTTGGCACTTCCCGACCCAAATATAAAGAAAGTACAATATCCTTTTGAACAATTAATTCACAAGGAATTAATTGTTCAAAATCCAAACAGATCTTATCAATTCTCCAACTTGAGAAAAGTTTAACTCTTAATAAAAAAGTTATTAGGGTAACAATGCTAACGAGGTAATGAGAATGTCCAACTTAAGGCAATATAATAATGGAGCAAACAATCAACGGATATCTGGCTCGAGCATTGAGAACACTGAACGCAAACAGCTAGAAGCATTACTCAAACAGGCTCATCAGGAACTAGAACTTAGAGTAGAAGAACGCACTGCTGAACTCAAGCAGGCTAACAAGCGATTACAAAGTGAAATTCTCCAACGGCAACGGACAGAGGAAGCGCTGCGCTCAAGTATGGCAACAAATCGCGCCCTGCTCAACGCGATTCCCGATTGGATGTTTCGGCTCAGCAAAGATGGCACCTTTGTCAACTTCAAAGCAGCAAAATCTAATAATTTGCCACTTCCTACCAGGGACTTTTTAGGCAAAAAACTCGATGAGGTGTTTCCCAAAGAGATAGCTCAGGCAATGATGAACGGCGTGACGCTAGCTCTCTCTAACAACGAAATGCAAATTTTTGAGTACCAGCTTACCCTAAATAACGAACTGCTCTACTACGAGGCTCGCATCGCTGTTTCCGCTGAAGATGAAGTGATGGCTATTATTCGGGATATTAGTCAACGAAAGCGGTCAGAGGAAGATATTCGCCAAGCTTTAGCAAAGGAAAAAGAACTTAA
>JBFRWL010000337.1:0-6524 GCA_051439565.1 Prochloraceae cyanobacterium | reverse complement strand
AACCTGGATTCATCATTGCTAGTATCAACTTACAATTATATTTTTTTTTTGTTCTACTTTATAAAAAATAAATAATAAAAATTTGATATTAAGACTAAATAATCGTTGAGATAGTTATTAAAGAATTTAATGACTAAAAAAAATATAAATAATCGCTAATATTCTCTTTAAAACCCTTATTTCTTTAGAAAGACTATTTTCTTTAAACGGCAGTTGGACAATAATCAATGACATAGGCAAAGGGGAACCCAAAGCTAAATTCAAACAAACCGTTGATAACTAAACAAGATTTAAGTCGGTCAGAGAGGAGAAGACGAAGCATGAAAATGTCAGTTTATGGAAAAGGCGGAATTGGTAAATCTACGACAAGCTGTAATATCTCAGTAGCTTTAGCTAAAAGAGGTAAAAAAGTCCTGCAAATTGGTTGCGATCCCAAGCACGACAGCACCTTTACCCTCACAGGCTTTCTGATTCCCACCATTATCGACACCCTACAAGAAAAAGACTTTCACTACGAAGACATCTGGCCAGAAGATGTAATTTATAAAGGCTATGCTGGAGTTGATTGTGTAGAAGCAGGTGGTCCTCCAGCGGGTGCTGGTTGCGGTGGTTATGTAGTTGGCGAAACCGTAAAGCTTCTCAAAGAACTCAACGCCTTCGACGAGTATGACGTAATTTTGTTTGACGTTCTCGGTGACGTGGTTTGCGGTGGTTTTGCCGCACCTCTGAACTACTCCGATTACTGCATGATTGTCACCGACAATGGTTTTGACGCGCTGTTTGCTGCTAACCGAATTGCTGCTTCTGTGCGGGAAAAAGCAAGGACTCACCCTCTACGTTTAGCAGGTTTGATTGGCAATCGTACTTCCAAGCGCGATTTGATTGATAAGTACATAGAAGCAGTACCAATGCCTGTGTTAGAAATTCTGCCTCTAATTGAAGATATTCGCGTCTCCCGCGTCAAGGGTAAGACCTTGTTTGAGATGGCAGACAGCGATCCTTCTCTCAGCTACGTTTGCGATTACTACCTCAACATTGCCGACCAGATTTTGGCATTACCTGAAGGTGTAGTGCCAAACGAAGCGCAAGATCGGGAATTGTTCACTTTACTATCTGACTTTTACCTCAATCCAAATCAGCCGAGTCAAGAAGACGAATTAGATCTGATGATGGTTTAGTGATTAGTCTCATTTGAGAAAGAAAGTCTAAATAACTAGGAATTTGAGAGAGGAGAACTTTTTTATGACCGTTGCAGGAGAACCGACAGGACTTAATTTTGAATGCGAAACAGGGAATTATCACACTTTTTGTCCTATTAGCTGCGTTGCTTGGCTATATCAAAAAATTGAAGATAGCTTTTTCTTAGTAATTGGGACCAAGACTTGCGGCTACTTTTTGCAAAACGCCATGGGGGTGATGATTTTTGCCGAACCCCGCTATGCAATGGCGGAATTAGAAGAAGGGGATATTTCGGCTAAGTTAAATGATTACGAAGAATTGAAGCGTTTGTGCCAGCAAATTAAGCGCGATCGCAATCCTAGCGTAATTGTTTGGATTGGTACCTGCACCACCGAAATCATTAAAATGGACTTGGAAGGTCTGGCACCCCAGTTAGAATCAGAAATCGGTATTCCCATTGTGGTTGCTCGTGCTAATGGTTTAGACTATGCCTTTACTCAAGGCGAAGACACGGTATTAGCAGCGATGGCGCACCGCTGTCCTACTGCAGCTACGGTTAAAGAAGAAGAAAAAGAAGAACGCAACGCTATTCAAAAACTGCTCAACTTCGGACGCCAGAAAGAAGAAGTTAAACAAGAAGAATCTGAATATGCCGACCATCATCCCCTGGTGTTGTTTGGTTCCTTACCCGATCCTGTTGTTACTAACTTAACCCTGGAACTGAAGAAGCAGGGAATTAAAGTTTCTGGTTGGCTACCTTCCAAGCGTTACACAGAGTTACCCGTAATAGAACAAGGGTACTATGTTAGCGGTGTAAATCCTTTCCTCAGCCGTACTGCTACCACTCTGATGCGTCGCCGCAAGTGCAAGTTAATTGGCTCACCCTTCCCCATTGGTCCCGACGGAACCCGCGCCTGGATCGAGAAAATCTGCTCTGTGTTTGGGATTGAACCTAAAGGCTTGGAAGAAAGAGAAGCAAAAATCTGGTCAAGTTTAGAGGATTATATCAAGCTGATTCGCGGTAAATCTGTCTTCTTTATGGGCGATAACTTGCTAGAAATCTCCTTGGCTCGTTTCTTGGTACGTTGTGGCATGACTGTACCAGAAATTGGCATTCCTTATATGGACAAGCGCTATCAGAAAGCTGAATTAGAGTTCTTGGAGAAAACTTGTAAGGAAATGGGCGTTCCTACTCCTAAGATTATAGAGAAGCCTGACAACTACAATCAAATTCAACGAATTAAGGAAATCCAACCGGATTTGGTGATTACTGGTATGGCTCACGCTAACCCCTTAGAAGCGCGGGGTATCAATACTAAATGGTCTGTAGAGTTCACTTTTGCTCAAATTCACGGTTTTACTAATGCGCGTGACATTCTTGAGTTGGTAACTCGTCCTCTGCGTCGCAACAACAACTTGAAAGATTTGGGTTGGGATAAGTTGGTCAAGGAAGAAGCGAAGGTTTAAAAAAAAAGCGAATTCGACGCAATTCTGACTAACTGGTTAAGGCAAGAAGCAATAGGTCAGAGGTAACAACAATCAGTGGCCTTTCGGTATTATGTGGCAAAATGTAGCTCTCACTACATTTTGCTAGATTACTTGAAAAGAACTATTAAATAATTCTCCATATCGCGTATGAATTAAAGAAAGAATTACAAGATATTTAGGATATACGAGAAAAACTATTAGCTTGCCTATTTTAATAAGTTTTGCTTATCATCAGAGGTACGTAAGAGCTACAGGGATGGAAGTAGATATTAAAGATAAATTAAGCAAGAAATCAGAAAAATTGAGCCGATCGCCTCAAAATGTGGCTAAAGAATCGGATAACTCCTGGACAATAGAAGATAGCGAAAAACTTTATCGCATTCAGGGATGGGGAGAGCCTTATTTTTCCATTAATACTGCTGGTAACGTAACAGTTTCGCCTCAAGGAGATCGCGGCGGTTCTCTCGATTTATTTGAACTGGTGCAATCTATACGACAAAGAAATATCGGATTGCCGCTATTAATACGTTTTTCTGACATTTTAGCAGACCGCATCGATCGCCTGCACGCTTGTTTTGCCCGCGCGATCGCTAGATACAATTATGCTGGTACCTATCAGGGTGTCTTTCCCATCAAATGCAATCAACATCGCCATTTAATCGAGAGTTTGGCAAAATTCGGCAAACCCTATAAATTTGGTCTCGAAGCTGGTTCTAAACCAGAGTTAGCTATTGCATTGGCGAACTTAGAACCTAATCTCAACCCTGGAAGTAACAATTCACAAGCTCTGCTCATTTGCAACGGCTACAAAGATCGAGAATACATAGAAACAGCTCTCTTAGCAACCCGACTGGGACACAAACCTGTAATTGTCATTGAGCAACTAGAAGAATTACATCTAGCAATTGATGTCAGTCGCCAACTGAGGATAGAGCCAGTATTAGGAGTAAGAGCCAAATTAAGTACTAAAGGTTCCGGTCGTTGGGGCAATTCTACAGGCGATCGAGCTAAGTTTGGTCTGACTATTCCCCAAATTCTTGCAGTAGTGAATCAGTTGCAAGCTGCGGGTATGCTTGATTGCCTAAAACTGCTACATTTCCACATCGGCTCTCAAATTTGTTCGATCGGCGTTATTAAAGATGCCATCCGCGAGGCTAGCCAGATTTACGTGCAACTGGTAAAACTAGGCGCTTCCATGCAGTATCTCGATGTCGGTGGCGGTTTAGCGGTTGACTATGACGGTTCTAAAACCAACTTCCACGCCTCGAAAAACTACAATATGCAAAACTATGCCAATGATATTGTGGCAGAGGTGAAAGAAGCTTGTGAAGAGGCAAATATTGCTACGCCCATATTGGTGAGTGAAAGCGGTCGGGCGATCGCCGCGCATCAATCTGTCCTCATCTTTGACGTTCTTAACACCAGCGATGTCCCCCGCACTCCTCCTCAACCTTTACAGGAGAAAGAACATTTAATTATTCGTAACCTTTGGGAAACCTACGCCTCAATTGACGAAAAAAACTATCAAGAAGCCTACCACGATGCAATTCAGTTCAAAGAAGAAGCAATTAGTCTGTTTAGTTTCGGCTATCTCAGCCTAATCGAACGTGCTAGAGCAGAACAACTCTACTGGGCTTGTTGCCATAAAATTCTAGAAATTGTGCGCCATCAAGAATACGTTCCCGACGACCTAGAAGATCTCGAAAAGATCGTGGCTTCTATTTACTACGTCAATCTTTCTGTCTTCCACTCAGTACCTGATTCCTGGGCGATCGCTCAATTATTTCCCATTATGCCCATTCACCGTTTAGACGAACAACCCACCCAAAGGGGAATTCTTGCTGACCTCACCTGCGACAGCGATGGCAAAATCGATCAATTTATTGATTTGTGGGACGTTAAATCGGTCTTAGAGTTACATCCTCTGCGCTATTTAGGGGAGCAGGGTAACAACGAAAAAATTCCTAAATCTCAATCCTCACAATCACAACAACCATACTATCTAGGAATGTTTCTCGTCGGTGCCTATCAAGAAATTATGGGCAATTTACACAATCTGTTTGGCGATACTAACGTCGTTCACATCCAGATGACCCCTAAAGGCTACGAGATTCAATACTTAGTCAAAGGAGATACTGTTACTGAAGTTTTAGCCTACGTACAATACGATGCAGAAGACTTAGTAGAGTGTATACGTCGTCGTACTGAAGTAGCTTTACAAGAAGAGCGTATTACTCTCGAAGAATCTCAGCTTTTGCTACAAAACTACGAACGCAGTCTGAGGAGCTACACTTACCTTATTGGAGATTAAACTATACTTCGTGCTTAACTTGGAGGAGATGGTGATTTTTTTGGTTCCCATCTATCTCGATCTTTATTGGTCTGGAGGAATTAGAAAATTGCTTTGATTGAGTGTTATTTGGACGCGCCGTAGCTACAGATATGATTAAGTAGACTAAGGCCAAAGAGATAAGTGTTAGATTACCAGCTAACTCTGGGCGATTATATGGATGAAAGAGATAAGCTAAAACTCTATAAATAAATCTCATAGTTGATTTGAGAGTGAGTGTGAGAAGCTAATCTTAGTTAAACGTAGATTTATAGTTACTGACATTGGGGATTAGACGTAATTTTTGGTCTAATAACTTCAGCCTCCTCTACAGATAGCAAGAAGTATTTGCGCAATCCCTCTCAACTCATCAGCAATTTAACTTGCATATAAGGTATTAGTTTTTGACTTTTCACTTGCTTATCTAACATCTAAACTCCTTATCCTAAATCGGCGACTAGCAACTCTAATTCTCTTTGTAAGTTGTCCAATAAGCTGTTTAGCAACTGTAACTGATAATAAGCTTCTGTTTGCTTTGCTTCTTGGTCAATAAGTTTAGGTGCAATCGCCAACACTGCTTTTTTTTTGTATTTTTCAAGTGTCGCATATACTTGCTTGCTAAAGCAAGTCAAATATTCTTCTGCAGCTTTAGCATAAGCTCGATCGAATTCAATTTCAGTATAATCTGCTGCTGATTCTGACTGCTCTAACTTATTTACGGTTTTATTAAGGATATAGCTAGCACCTCCGAGTACTGCTGCTCCCATCGGACCACCTAGAACGAAACCTAAACCCGCTGGAATTACTACTGAAGCGATATCATTATCAGTATCATTAGAATTACTGTTACTTGTTGGCGGTTCGGCAAAGGATACTAAAGGAGAAGTGAGAAATACAACTGACAGTTGACCAGGAGATTCGTTCTCGAAGAATTCGCAGCCTTTATTTACCCATTCATCAATTGCTTGTTGATATTTTTCCACTTCTGGTTTGAATTTTTCTAGCTGCCAAAATTTAAATGCATCTTGCTTTAAAGCTAAAGCCAATTCCTGTTGATGGCAGGATAAAAGTTTAGGTAAATATAGCCAACCCTCAAAGTCAGAAATACTTTTTTGCCAACCTTGTTTAATTAGTTTTTCTGCTTTTTGTTTAATCTCAATTTTGTGCTGCTGTTTCTGTTTTTCTGCTTCTATTTGAGCAGATAGCTGCTGTTGTTTAGCTTCTCCAACTTGTTTAACTCGCTCCACAACTGCTTGGAGGCGAGGAAGCCGAATAGCTAGCTTTTCGTGTTGAGCAGCGACAATATTTTGCAATGCTGATTCAAAGGCAATTAGTCCAGTTGTTTGCGCTGCTGAGGTATCTCCTTTGAGCCTAGCTCTTAGTGCGGGTAAGGCATCAACTCGATATAAATTACTGATTCCAGATGGTAACTCGGCTCGAAAACTTCCAGCAACAAAACGGAGGCGATGGTAGACTTCTTTTTGTTCTTCTGGTTCTAATAAATTGACAAAATTAACTACAAAAACTA
>JBFRWL010000336.1:0-2855 GCA_051439565.1 Prochloraceae cyanobacterium | reverse complement strand
AGCCGTCAGCACCTCGCGCTAAAAGCAGCGAGGCTTCGTGCCTCAAAGCAATAGCTAGCTGACCAGCCTAAGTTCTTAGAGAACTACGTTATTTAAGTCACGACACCCCGAAGTGCTTGCCAGCTTCTGGCTCTGTCGTTAACTATTAAACAGTTGTACGAGAGGTAAAACAGTGTAGTTAACCTAAAAAGCTTAAATAACATTGGCGAGGCAAACATTATTCATATTTGGAGAAAAGACGCAAAAATGTCTAATTTTGTATTCGTATTGGATACTAATAAACAACCACTAGAACCATGCTCACCAACAATAGCCAAAAAGCTATTAAAAGCTGGTAAAGCTGCTGTATTTAAACAATATCCATTCACCATCATTTTAAAGAAGGCAGTTGAACCAAGGGAGGTCAAACAATGTCAACTTAAATTAGACCCAGGCTCTAAAACTACTGGAATAGCAATATTGTCAGATAACAAACTTATCTGGGCTGCTGAACTAACCCATCGAGGTCAACAGATAAAAGATAGCTTAGCATCACGCCGCTCTTTAAGGAGAGGACGCAGAAGCAGGAAAACTAGGTATAGACAACCTAGATTTCTCAACAGAACCAGAGAAAAAGGATGGTTAGCACCAAGTTTGGAGCATCGTGTTTTGACTTGCCAGACCTGGGTTAAGCGACTAATCAAACTTTGTCCTATTACCTCTGTGGCAATGGAGTTAGTTAGATTTGACACCCAAAAGCTGCAAAATCCTGAAAGATCAGGAATTGAGTATCAACAAGGAACGCTCTATCAATATGAGGTTAGAGAATACCTACTAGAAAAGTTTAATCGCACCTGTGCTTACTGTGGTACTAAAGATTTTCCTTTAGAAGTAGAACATATCCAGCCCAAATCCAAAGGTGGGACTAATCGAGTATCTAACTTAGCTATTGCTTGTGTACCTTGCAATCAAGCCAAATCTAATTTAGATATTAGAGAGTTTTTAGCAGATAAACCATCAATATTAAAACGAGTATTAGCTATAGCAAAAGCACCTCTATTTGATGCTGCTGTAGTTAACTCTACAAGATGGAAATTGTTTAATAGCCTAAAAGAAACTGGATTAACTGTAACCACTGGAACAGGAGGACAAACTAAATTCAATCGCACTCAACAAGGTTTAGCCAAGAAACATTATCTTGATGCTGCCTGTATCGGCAATACTTCTAAGCTTGAAATCTTAACTAATCAGCCATTACTAATTAAATGTGCTGGTCATGGTAAAAGACAAGTAATTCATGTTGATAAGTTTGGTTTTCCTAGAAGAAATAAATTCAACCAGTTAATTAGAAAATCTGCTCTGATTAAAACTGTTAAAGGTTTTCAAACTGGTGATATTGTCAAAGCAATAATTACTAAAGGTAAAAAAATAGGTTCTTATCTTGGTAAAGTTGCTATTCGTTCTACTGGTTCGTTTAATATCAAAACTGTTACTCAGACAGTACAAGGCATTAATTACAAGTACTGTAAACAAGTTCATCTCTGTGATGGATATGTTTATGGTTTCACTCACGGCTAAAGGAGGGCGCGTCGCCTGTGCTTTGCCAGGCGTTTATGTCGCCCGTCCGTTCCACGATTGTTCCTCCGCGATCTTAAAGATACGCGGTTTCCCAAATACGTATCACCATGAAAACAGACGGTAAAAACCTGAGACAAATTGCTATAGAACATGGGATTGACTATCCGAAGTTTTATCAACGGGTAAAAAAACTGGGCTGGACGATTGAAGAAGCGATCGCAGGTAAAAGAAAAAATGTTAGCTACCCCCAGAAACGCAGCAGCACTAGCTATACGGTCAAAGGAGACGAAGCAAAGGGTAAAATGTTGGGTTTTCGTACTTTGGAATCGAATGAGAAGCGGATTTTAAAAGCGATCGCCGACTCGGGAATGAGTCGTTCTGATTGGCTTGAGGATGCGGCATTGGCGAAGTTGGAGGGGCGGGTTATTGCTCGCGATTTGTTTGAGGAAGTAAGCCAAGTTACGAATGATGTTAATGGCTGGATTGCTGATGTTGTAAGGCAACAGTTTAATCATAAGTAATCCCCCAGTAGTTACCAGGGGAGTTGTTGGAGAATGTCACTTAACTGCTGAGTGTTGACTTGCTGCTACGGTGTGATGGCAGAAAATTTGTCGATCTAAGGCGGTAAAAAGTAGGGGAAATTCTTTTCTAAGTCGCTTATGACGACAACGCCACAGCAAACACTCGCATTGGTAATGCCGACCAATTTTTCTGACTGCATACCAAGGCTGTTGACTGCCTTGAACTAGAAACAGGCGATTCCCTTTTGGCTTTACCTGTAGGACTGAAGCTTTGAGTTGGGCAATCTCTTGAATCCATGAAGCTAAGTCTTGATAGCTGATAATACCTGCTTCTTTGACCCAGATGCCAACTGCCCAAACTTCGATTGTCAGTTGGTGGGTGTTATAGTTTTGCATCCATGCGGTACGACCTAAATAAATGAGTAGATCGGCGATTGCACGACGGCTAATGGTTTGACTGGCTAAAGCTGATGAAATTTTAGGAATCACGATTGGTTTTTATCGATTGTTTGCAGAGAAAATATCCCCAAACCCTCGGATAAAAGAGGGCTGGAGCGAACAAATACTCCTGGGCGGGGGGAAAAAATGATGTTAGAGCAGGGTAAATACTTCAAAACCGATGTTTTGTAAGCACTGCTCGTAGTTACAGGGGTGGTCGCTTAATTCTTGACCTGCAAACTTCATTCCGGCGATCGCGCTTACTTTGTCGTAACCGTAGCCTTTAGCTTTGCCGTACTGGACTTCTGGGGTATGGTTTTTATCCGACCAGTCCCAGAG
>JBFRWL010000335.1:0-11055 GCA_051439565.1 Prochloraceae cyanobacterium | reverse complement strand
CCTAGCGCAAGTTGACAATCAGCACAAAAATCAACAGCTATTTTCTCATTGGTTTCTCCGAGGTTATGGAATCCCGGAAACTTTACTCTTAAGGTCAGGTAAATTAACTGCCTTATTAATAAATTATTATTTACTTATTGTCAAGCGACGATAAACTGTAACTAATCCTTGATTATCTCCCACATTACCGGGAAACAAAACTACTGGTAAATTAGGAAACTGAGGATGAGTGGCTGGGGTAAGGACGATCGAGCATCCTGGTAAAATTTGACCTAGTAGCCGTGCCGATCTCAAGCCCAAACCAGTACTAAGAACGTCATTAGAGGTGATTCCACCTTTACTAATCAAAAAGCCAATATCGTGGGGTAAGCCCTTAACCACATCCATTAATAGGGATGAAACAGCAACTCCAAAGTCCAAACGTTGTTGAACATCTTCAAAAGTTAGTTCTTCACGGCTAGTGTAAACCACAGGAGTTTGCTGTTGCTGATAAACTTGTTTTACCTGATCGAGTATTTGTGCCAGCAAAGTATGGTGGCGATCGGCAGCTTCTCGCAAAATTTTGACATCTACTTCAATTCCGCTCACCTCTGGTTCTTGCAGTAGTTCCTTGAGTTGCTGGGTTGTTTTAGTAACGTGAGAACCGACGATTACTACTCCTGGGTTTGAGGTTGGCTTCTCCTGCGCCATAGCTTCTGGGGCAATAGGTTGCTTTCCTAATTGAGCCAGGGAAGTTAAGAGACTGGCTGCACTGCGAAACAGAAAGCGTTTTCCTCCCTCAGCAGCCGCAAGTACGTCTTGAGCAAAGCGATCAAGATCGGTTTGGGTTTCGGCATCTACTACCACGCAACGATTGCCTGTAAAGTTCATCAGGCGTTCTCGCGTTCCCTCACGAATATCTGTCAGCAAAAATCTGTCTACTGCTGCTGCTGGTATTCGACCTTTAGTTTTTTGTTCTACATAGTCTGGTAAATAGCTATGGCGGTAGCCAAATACAGAATCGCGGGCAAATTCTGTAGTGTGAACTGGCGTTTCTACTCCGTCAATAAGGAGGTAGTGAACGCTATTGCGAGTTATTCGTCCTCCTTCAAAGAAAGCCGGGACGAGAAAATGAGCGTCAAACCCTCCCAGTTGCTCGGCAATTACGTCCGTTTCTACAGGATAGTGCCCCCGCAAAGTAGAGTCGGAACGACTAACAACTAAAAATTCCTCAGTCTCTTCTAATTCAAGGGCTATTTTTAAGTTATGGCAGACTTGCTGGGTTACCTCAGCCGCTTTTTCTGGGGTTAGAGACCTGGTATTAGTCAAAACAAAGAAAATCTGACAATCATCTGCTAGACCCAGGCGCAGAGTTTCTACATCCCAGCGCAACAGCAACAGGCAGCTATGAACTGTCTGAGAACCAGTGGGATCGTCATCGAGAACAATAATTTTAGGAATGCTGGTCATAAATTTCGATCGATGTGCTGCCCCTGCTATTTTCTCATAATGTGAGTTCTACGAAACACAATCAAGAGGTTTTGGCGAGGGGGCAGGGGAGCAGGAGGAAACTTGAAGGAAGAAGATAAGATCGATTCTCTTGCTGCGAGCGCAACGAGGTAAGATCGACCACAGATAAAAGATTAGATTTTGTCATGGATGCTTTTAGTACCATTCCTCCTGCCTGGACAAATACGGCTACTCACGCTTTAGAATTTTGCTGCCCTAGTTGTCGAGCTCCTGTTACTGCTGCGCAGAGAGTTTGGATTAATCGGCGCGCTCCCGTATTGGTCGATAATTCTCGTCGTAAATGGCAAGAGTTTTATCAATGTCAGTGCGAGGTAGTGTGGTGGGCGTGGAGTAGCGATCGCCCTCCTTCAGAATTAACTAAGAGGCAGGATTTTCCCCCAGAAGAAATTTGACCTATGGGGCAAGCAAAATCCCTCTACTTCTATCATGCAGCTCGGCAAAAATAACTAATTAGCTTGCCATAGCTTAAATGTTATCAAACTAATATTATACTAAAGATCGACTTAAATAAAAGTTAAAATGCAGTTCTCAAAGATTCTCATTGCTAATAGAGGGGAAATTGCCTTAAGGATTTTACACAGCTGCGAAGAATTGGGGATTGCCACTGTTGCTGTTCACTCCACAATTGACCGCAATGCTCTTCACGTCCAGTTGGCGGACGAAAGCGTTTGCATCGGTCCTCCTCCTAGCAGCAAAAGTTATTTGAACATACCTAATATCATTTCTGCTGCTCTGACTCGTAATGCTACAGCCATTCATCCAGGCTATGGATTTTTAGCAGAAAATGCCCGCTTTTCCGAAATCTGTGCCGATCACCAAATTACTTTTATCGGCCCAACCTCAGAAGCAATTCTGGCAATGGGAGATAAATCAACTGCCAAAAAAACTATGCAAAAAGCTGGCGTTCCTACCATACCTGGGAGTTTGGGACTGCTAAAAGATGAAAAAGACGCTAAAAAGATCGCTGCTGAAATTGGTTATCCAGTGATGCTCAAAGCTACTGCTGGTGGTGGCGGACGGGGAATGCGCCTAGTTCGGTCGCCAAGCGAACTAGTTCGGTTGTTTCAAGCTGCTCAAGGAGAAGCCGAAGCCGCTTTTGGGGACGCGGGAGTTTACTTGGAAAAATTGGTCGAATTTCCCCGTCACATTGAATTTCAAATCTTAGCTGACAGTTACGGCAATGTCGTTCATTTAGGAGAAAGAGACTGCTCAATTCAACGTCGCCATCAAAAATTACTAGAAGAATCCCCCAGTCCTTTTCTCTCCCCGCAAATGCGAGCCAAGATGGGAGCTGCTGCCATTCTTGCCGCTAAGTCAATTAACTATGTGGGTGCTGGAACTGTAGAGTTTTTAGTTGACAAAGATGGTAACTTCTACTTCATGGAAATGAATACTCGCATTCAAGTGGAGCATCCGGTTACCGAAATGATTACTGGGATTGACTTGATTGGTCAACAAATTCGTATTGCTCAAGGAGAAAAACTTCAACTGACTCAAAAAGATATCGAGTTTAGGGGACACGCGATCGAGTGCAGGATCAACGCTGAAGACCCCGATCGCGACTTTCGCCCTCAACCTGGAAAAATTAGCGGCTATCTCCCCCCTGGAGGTCCAGGAGTGCGTATGGATTCCCACGTCTATACCGACTATGAAATTCCTCCCTACTACGACTCTTTGATCGGCAAGTTGATTGTTTGGGGTTCAAACCGCGAAATGGCAATTAAGCGGATGAAACGGGCATTGCGGGAATTAGCGATTACAGGAATTACCACCACCATCGGCTTTCATGAAAAAATCCTGGAAACACCTGCCTTTTTAGCAGGCGAAGTATATACCAATTTCATCGAACAACACCTGAGGTAATACCAATTGTGTTTAAGATTGCTACACTTCGGTTAGGAAAGACAATAGGCAATAGATTCGGGATAATTGATGTGTAGCAGTATTTTGGGAAAGAGGCTTGAGCTCTAGTGCAGCGCCATGGTAATCAATCCCTGCTGTCCGAGGAGAATTTCTCGCAGTAGCGTAAATATGCCTACCCAAATAATCGGGGTAATATCTACTCCACCAAGAGGAGTTATCACTTTACGCAATGGTACGAGAAAAGGTTCTGTAGGCCAAGCAATCAGATTAAAAGGCAGGCGATTTAAATCTGCCTGAGGATACCAAGTCAAGACAATACGTAAAATAAATAGAACGGTCATTAGTCCTAAAACAAGACCGAGAATCCAACTAGCTATGCTAACAGCACTCATAGAACCCCTCGAATATTAGAAAATTATTAAGGTTTGTTACAAAGTTACAGTCTATTGTAACTTTGATGCTGAAAAATCCGATCAGAAAATAACTTCAACAAAGAACAAATTTAGAGATAAACTTTTAGAATTAGTAAAGAACAATATCAAAAATAAGAAAGGAATATAGCTCTATGACTCCTTCATTAGCCAACTTTTTGTATAGCTTGCTCTTAGGTGGTGTAATAGTCGTTGTCCCCATCGTAATCGGTCTGATCGTCATTAGTCAGAGTGATAAAATTCAGCGTTCATAAGAAAGCTGCGCCATTTGTTAGGGAGTCTATTCCTTACCCATAAGTTTTGCGCTCGAGAGCGAAATGGGGATGAAGGGGAGACAGGGGAGATAAGGGAGAGAATAACAAACAGCTAACATTCTCAATCTGTCTATATTCAGATGTTCCCTACTCCCCTCAAAAGCTTGATTTTCTGGGTCTTAGTAGGTAACTACTAAAAAATTTTATATTTAGCTCCGGCTAAAGTAGAGATATATATATAAATAACTCGCTACCATAGATAAGGGGTTAGGAGAACATTAATGGTTAACTTTGGGTTTAACTCGGCCAGTCTTCTAGGGATTTTTCTAGCAGCAGCAGGGGCAGGATTGTACTTACTGCGGTCCATGCGTCCAGAATTATCTAGAGACTATGATATATTTTTTGCTGCTGTTGGATTAGTTTGTGGCGGCATACTTTTATTTTATGGATGGTTGCTAGAGCCAGTTTTACAGATACAACATATTCTACTAGCAGGTTCTACCATCTTTTTTGCAGTAGAAGCGATACGTTTGCGAGGTATTAGTACGCAACAAGCTAGGCGCAATACACGCATCGTAGATAGAGAGCGTCCTGTGAGCAGGACTAGAGTTTATCAAGAAGCGGAATTAGATGGGATTGAACCATACGACGAGGAACCCCGTTACGATAATCCCCGACTTCGAGGCTATCAAGATCCTCGTATGGCTACCAATTCAGATTACGATACCGAATCTCCTCGGCAGCCAAGAAGTAGAACTCGCTATGATAGATATGAATACCAAGAACCTCCCCGCAAGCGTCGTCGCCCTAGCAGTGCTTCTGTAGAGAGCGATCGCTACGATAATTGGGAAGGAACTACAGACAGAAGGCAGGAAAGACCTTCCTATAATCCTAGTCGCAGTCGTCGCCGTCCCTCAGAAAACAGCCCTAATCCCAGCAGTTATAGAACGAGCAAAAAACGCCGTCGCAGCCGTAGCGAGATGGAAGCACGTTCTCCACGCAATTTACCGCCAAAGCCAACTGATTATGTAGATTATTATCCTCTAGAGAATTCAGATAATCCCGATCCCGATCGATACTAAAGCTACACAAAGCAAAAGCAGGCAATGGCAACTCAACAAACAACTGAAATCAAAATCGAACCTCAAGTAAGTCAAGAAAGACTAGAGCAATTGGGGGTATTCAATTGGCCAATTTGGACCAAGGAGGTATCTGTATTTCCTTGGACTTATGACGACCAAGAAACTTGTTATTTCCTAGAAGGAGAAGTAACAGTTACTCCTGATGGTGGAGAACCTGTAGAAATGGGTAAAGGGGATCTAGTTACCTTTCCAGCAGGAATGTCTTGTACCTGGAAGATCAAACGCGGTGTCAGCAAACACTATAATTTTGGCTAATTGCTCTGCTGCGATCGCATGACAAATCTAAGTATTATCTGGCTGGGAACTGACTAACAAGTAAGCGTTCCTAGCTATTTTAGTATGTCGCTAATTTAAGCTAAGTGTGATTTGCGATCGAGAACTTCTAATAAAAGATGAGGAAAATCAACTGTCATTCCAACTACGCCTGCTTTGAGAGCTAACATCATTACTTCAGTATCTGTCACTTGCCACGCTCTCACCTCTAACCCTAGCTGTCTCGATCGGGAAACTAATTGCTGGGATACTGCTTTGGCTGGAAGACCAACTTGATTCAAACCTGCCTTGACGGCTTGCTCAAGCTTCTCCTGGTCGCTGTCAGAGATCAGCCACTCAACCACAGCAGCAGGAAATTGAGTCTTAATATTTTGGACGGCGCTAAAATTAAAGGACGTGAAAGTAACAGAATTTATCAGTTCCAGTTGGAGAACCATTTCTAAAACCTCAAGTTCAATTCCACTTTGCTTGATCTCCAAAACTAAGTGAGTCCTTTTTCCGTAACGTTCTAAAGTCTCCCGCAGTAGTGGAACTCTCGCACCGCGATAGGCTTGGCCAAACCACGACCCCGCATCTAAAGTACGGATTTCTGACCAAGGGGTTGTTTGTACCAGTCCTTGTCCGTTGGTAGTTCTGTCCAAGTGTCGATCATGGATGAGAATTAACTCACCATCGCTAGTGGCATGAATATCGGTTTCGATCGCATCTACCCCCAATGATAAGGCAGCATCAAAACCTGACCACGTGTTTTCCGGAGCAAGAGCAGCAGCGCCGCGATGTCCAATAACCTGCATAATTTAGCTCTAAATTTGATTAATAAATAATAACTGTTGCTACTTCACTCAGGGATAATTTAGAATTATTTTTTTTTGTATTAGTTCGACTTTTACCCATGAAAAAGTAGAGATAATAAAAGTAAAGGGCCTTACTCAGAAAAATGCAATTGCACTAGCTAACTTGATTCAGTGTAAGGCGATGTATTCCTAGGAAGTCACTTACTATCGTAATTTAAGGTATTTAGCCTGATTACCTTTATCGGTGAACTATCTAACCCCGAGCGCTCAGGAAATTTCTGGCAAAGAAACAGGGGGCGAGGGATATGAAGTTTTTTCCAACTTGTCTCAGTCTAACAATCCCTTTATTGCTCTGGTACGGTAGAGTCGCTACAGCCAATCCAATTATTACCGTAGGAGAGGATCGGGAAATTGACCTTTATAGTTTATGCTCTAAATTTCCCCATAACTCTCGCTGTAAAGGATATCAACCACCCATTGCTCTTAAAAACCGACCTGGCGATGAGGGAAAATGTTCGTTTCTATCTGGTGTATCTGGCCAAATTAATCAATTCAGCAAATGTAAGGTGAATTTCACTGAGAACCAACTAGCTGTTTATCTCGAAGAAGGGAAACGTCTAGAAATTTTAGACGACAAGCGGACGACTCGTGAAATTACCATTCCTTTGAGTAATATCGCTAGTTTCAATTATTTTGAATCTGAAAAAGATAACTCCCCAGGTACGATGGCAGGAGCAGGATTTGGTCTAATAGGAGGGCTAATAGGAGCAGCTTTCTACGACTTACAACAATTCTCAGAAATAGAAATTGGTTTCAAGAGCCAATCAGCTTTAGAGTCACAACATCTTAGCTATACTACGGTTTTGCTTGACACAGAAAAAGGAGTTGCTTTAGGAAAACGCTTAGAGCATTTAATTGGTAATGAGCTTCAATTAAGCTACGAGCCTAAGTCTTACGCTCAAACAGAAACACCTAACCTCGAGCTACGCGCACAACTATTGAAGACTAATGAATGTTTAGAATGCGATTTAAGGGGAATTGATTTGAGACAAGCCGATCTCAAAGGCGCTAATCTCACAAGAGCTAATCTAGAAAGAGCCAATCTTTCTGGTGCCGATCTCTCTGGTGCTAATTTAGAGGGCTCTAATTTGCGGGGAGCTAATTTAGAAAAGGCAATTTTACGCAATGCTGACTTAAGTACAGAATCTTTTCTACGCACCAATCTCCAAAATGCTAATCTCAGCTATGCTGACCTCAGCGATGCCGATCTTAATGGGGCTAACTTAGTCAACGCTAATCTAAGTAATGCTAACTTAGAGAAAGCCAATCTTAGTGATGCTGATGTTATTGCTGGAAGTTATAGCTATAAATTTTCTACTCACTTGAAGGGGGCTAACCTAGTCAACGTCAATCTGACTGATGCTGATTTAAATCGAGTTTCTTTAGTCAATGCCGATCTAAGTGATGCCGATTTGGATGGAGCTTCTCTAGTCAATGCCGATCTAAGTGATGCTGATTTAGATGGAGCTTCTCTAGTCAAGGTTAATCTGAGTAATGCTGATTTAGATGGAGCTTCTCTAGTCAAAGTTAATCTAAGTGATGCTGATTTAGATGGAACTTCTCTAGTCAAGGCTCATCTTAATGGTGCTAACTTGAGCAATACTGATTTAAGTGATTCAAATCTTTGTAATACAATCATGCCTGATGGCTCAGGCTCTCGTCAAGGCTGCAATTAAAGAGTGGGTTGACTCGGAATTTTGCATCTAGAAACCCTAATATCAATTCCTTATCAGGGAGTGAAAACTGTTGATAATTATAGTAGTCCTATTTGGTCTATGCATCAAAACGCGACTTAAAAGGCAACAGGAGTAAAAGGTCTGGTCATTTTATTTAGGTTTTGATTTTTCACGACTTATTTAGAACTGCTATATTTATATATTTCAGCATTTTATTTTCCTAATGCAGACAAAATCGGTTCAGAGTAAAGTGTGGCTAAAATACCTGCACCAACCGCAAATACTGCACCAAATAACCAGTTGAGTTTTGAGTTGACTTGCTTAACTGTTGTGTCTAATCCAGTGAGTTTAGTTTCTACTAGCCCTAATCTTGAGTCGAGATTATCGACTTGTTGTTGTAGAGTTTCTACTCTTGTGTCTAATCCAGTGAGTTTAGTTTCTACTAGCCCTAATCTTGAGTCGAGACGATCGACTTGTTGTTGTAGAGTTTCGACCCCTGTTTCTACGAAAGTTAACTTAGTTTCTACTACGGCTAATCTTTCTGAATTTTTGATTAAAGTTTCTAGGATTTTAGCTTCGTAGGTTTCCTTAGCATTAGTCATTTAATTCTTTTTTTAATTAAGTCTGCTTGGATTTTCGCGAAGGTTGCTTTGACAAGTATTAGATTTATCATAATTTATTGACTAAAGTAACTATAAAAGTAGTTCGGTTTCGATCGCCTACTCTCTCATAGATAAAGCGATCAACTCCCTGAATTGCCAAATATATTCCCAGACCGCCTATGGGTCTTTTTTCTAAAGATAATTTCAAATCTGTTGGAGGTGCTTGCTGGGTGGGGTCGAAGATAGCACCAGTATCTTCGAGGAAAATAGATAATGTTTGTGGGTCAAGCTTAGCTTGTAAATCTATTACTCCTTGACAGCCAGCTTCTTGATAGCCGTGAATAATGATATTAGTAGCGATTTCATCTACTGCTAGTCGGAGTTTATAGGTAGATTTTTTGTCTAAACCAGCTTCTTTGGCGGCGGTAATAACGTAGTTGGCGATCGCGCCTAAAGAATCAAGGGTTCCTAAGACCGTTAGAGGCTGCATAGTCAACTCAGAAGTCAAAATGTTGATTGTTGTTTGTTATTCTCTCCCCACACTCCCCAACTCCCACACTTCCCACACTCCCCCTACCCTCTTCCGTCAGGTAGGCGGCGCACAGCTAAGAGGGTAATGTCGTCAAACTGTTCGGCTTTTCCTGTATGAGCGATAACACTGGTAGAAATTTTGTCTAGTAAAATTTGGGCAGAAGAGACAGGAGATGAGAGCATTGACAGCAATTTCTCGGCTGTAAAAAACTTGCTATCTGCGGCGCGAGCCTCCGGAACTCCGTCAGTATAACCCAAGAGAACTTCACCTGGTTGCAAATAGGTCTGCTTAATTTTAAACTTTAGATCTGGTAGCATCCCTACTGCTGGTCCAGTAGAGCTGAGATGCTCTCTCACGCCTCCGGCGCCATCGAGGATAAATAGGGGTTCGTGTCCGCCATTAATGTAGGTTAGCAAGCCTGTATCTGGCTCTAAGACCCCAAAAAAAAGGGTGGCAAACATTCCCATATCGCCGTGGTATTGAGCGACATAATTATTAGTCAGACAAACGGCTTGCAGAGCATTGAGGTAATCTAAGTTAGTCGATTTTGACTTTCCCATCCAACTTGCTCCAAGAGACAGATTGGCGTCTAAACTAGCAGAAGCATTTTCCCCCAGTGTTGTTTGAACGGCAAAGATGCGGATTAAGCTGCGAAAGAGTGCCATAAAGAGGGCTGCACCCACTCCTTTATCGCAGACATCGGCAATAATCAAGGCGATCGCGCCAGAGGGAAGCTCAAAGGTATCGTAAAAATCCCCTGCTACTTGACGGGCTGGTTTGAAAAAAGCAGCAATTTCCCAGCCAGGTCTTTGTAATAACTCAGAGGGGAGAAAGTTTCTTTGAATTTCCCTACCTTTGTCTAATTCTTTGTCTAGGGCATCGGAGTAAGCTTGAACTGTATCTAGACTTTGTTGTAGTGCTAGTTCAGCTTTTTTGCGATCGCTAATGGCATCTGTTACCTGCTGGAACATTTTCTCAAAAGCCGCGATGACATCCCCTAACTCGTCTCGGCGTTGAATGGCAGCGGCATAAAATTGAGGTGGTTCTCGATCTTGGGCGATCGCTTCTCCTCCACTAATCAAGTCTTTTCTCAGTTGCAGAATTGGCGTAACTACGATTGGTTCTAAGGCGATCCACACTCCTCCGGTAACAAACACTGAAATAATCAATACCAAACCAGCAATCCGCCAGATAAAAGCTTGTAATTCTTGAGGGACGGTAGAAGCATCGTGGCGCAAAATTAAGATGTATTTGCCCTCCATTTGCTCGCTGGTCCAACCAGCATCGAAGTTGGAACCATAACGTTTCTGAGTTATTCCTCTTTGGTAAATATCAGTAAAGGAAAGTTGAGGAACTTCGCCAAAAGCCCCTATTAATTGTCCGTTAGATCTATAGAATGCTCCTCCTATTGTTCTATGCTCTAACTTTCCGATCAAAGAAGTTGGCATAAGTTGGATTAATTTTTGAAATCCCTCTAGCAAGATGCGATCGCATTTTTTGGGGATGCTATTCGCCGCGCAGTCCCTAATTTGGGGTTGAGCGATCTGTTTAGTTAGGATAACTTGTCCTTCTGATACTTCTTTTAATTGTTGAAAAAACTCTCTTTCTCTTCTTAAAACAGAAGGAATGAGAATGATTCCTTCGATAGCAAGAATACTCAAAAAAACGATAGAAACTAAGCGTCGGGATAGACGAGATGTAGGGAGTTTATGCAAACTTTTCCAAATAACTGACATTTCAAGCGTTTTTTGTCTGAGTGTAAATAGGGTTTACTGATACCAATTTCAAAAAATAGTGCTACACATCCATTTTCTGAATCTGTTGCCTGTTCACTTTCCTCACCGAAGTGTAGCAAGCTTAAACGAAATTGGTATGAAAAAGTAATAATTCTCGGTTGCGATAGGTATTAGGGAAAAAAT
>JBFRWL010000334.1:0-3244 GCA_051439565.1 Prochloraceae cyanobacterium | reverse complement strand
GTATGGTAGAGGTGCTGGATACAGAAGAAATCAGGAAATGGCTGAATACGCAACCCATGCTGTAGTCTTTTAGGATGGTAAAAGCAAAGGGTCGAAGCACATGATTCGGATAGCCAAAGAGCAAAACTTAAACCTCCGAGTAGTACATTTTTAAATCCTTGGGGTAGTAATTTCTGCTACCCCTTTTTTCTAGTAGCTAATAACAACGGCTACCGCCAAGATTTTAGTGAATAGTTAACCCACAGAAAAATCATGAAAATTAAACTCATAATTGCCCTAGCTTCTTTACCTGCTTGGGTTTTAATCGTTGGAGAGCAAGAAGTTTTAACCAACTTTAGTCTTAAACAACTCGGAATCAACACCCTGGCTTTGGTAGGATTCGTTTCAGGTTGATAGTGTTTAAGCCAATTCACAAAAGTATCACACAGATTCAGTAAAGTAAATTTAGAGTTAATCTATTTTCAGTTAAAAATTTTCACTTTCAAAAATAATTCGCCGAGCAAGTATTATGACTAATAATCCCCTGAATAACGTACCTGAAAGCTTAGCCCAAGAATTACAAGCAGCATTAGCCCAAACAGCAGAAGATGTGGGCATATCTGATAGAGGCGTAAGTGTTGGTGTAGTTACACCCGCAGGAACATGGACTGGGGCAACGGGGATTTCTAACCTCGATACTCAACAAGCAACTAAACCAGACGATTTATTTAGGGTTGCTAGTATCAATAAAGCCTATACTTCTTCGGTTATTCTCAAGTTACAGGAACAAGGAAAACTCAGCTTAGATGATACGCTCGATAAATGGTTGCCAGAAATTGCTAACCAGATTACCAATGGTGACGATTTGACTATCCGCCAACTCTTAAACGGCACAGGTGGGTTGTGGGATTATTTTAGTAATGAAGAGTTCGGCTCTGACTTATTTGCCGATTATTTATCGGGTTCAAATAGGGATTGGCAGCCAGAGGATTTAGTTGCTTATCCGTTATATCTCACAAATCGAGTTGAAAGCATAGTTCAAGCTGTGGAGGAGCGAGTTTTTTGATAATAAGAGAAAAGTTTAAGTTTTGTTCAAGATACTAAGGGTTCAAAGAGCTAAATTAGAGGGGAATTGAAGATGAAATCGGCGAGGATTGAGCTAAATTGACACACAAAGATAGGCTGAAAATCATCCCCAGCCAAAAAACAGTTAATTCAGAAGAAAAGTTAATGCTCTCAACCCGAGGGAAAAGATTATCCAGGGGTCGGAAGTAATTGGATACGTCGGTAGGCGGTAGCTAAAATATCTTGATAGGGACAGCTGCTAGCGATCGCCATTAAGATTCTTCTGGCACTAACAGTAATTCTGGCTCCCAATTTCAGCAAAGAAAGGCGAATTGTGCCTACAGTGGCCGTAGCCAGAGAAGTTTGAGCCAAACAGTTTTGACGAAAGGCTTGCATCAAAACATAAGCCATCGAAGACAGCCAGAGTCGTAATTGATTACTGGCAAAAGTTTGAGTAGAAGTACGGTCAGCAAATAACTCCAGTTGCTGTTCCTTGATGCGATTTTCCATGTCTCCTCTGGGACAATATTTTTCGGTATAAAGCTTGGCTGGAGGAATTTTGGACGCAGGCAGAGAAGTAACTATATGACGTATCTTGACACCTTTGCTGCCATAAGTGACTTTCGTAACTACTCTGCGGTCACGACTCCAGGAGTCGTGCGTCTTATAGTTGAGGGAACGATACCAAGTCGCTGGGGGGACTAATTGTTCGGCTTCACTGACTTCCTCATCAGGTGAAAACATCTGCTCCATCAAAGCAGTAACTGGTTCTAGTCTCTTGGCATAATCATCTTTGGCCTTGGTGATGACATCATGAGCCCTCCTCTGTAAATGACTATTCGTTGATATCGCCAAGACATAATCGACCTTTGGTTGGTCTTCACACCATTGCATAATGTCTTCGCGGGCGTAAGCACTATCTCCTCTGACTAAGATTTTGGTCTGAGACCATTGGGCACGAATTAGACCAATTATTCTTTGTAGTTCTTCTAGGGCTCCAGCGGCGGGGTCAACATTGGAAGAACGCAGTTTCGCTACCAACAAGTGATGACCACAGAAAATGTATAAAGGTGCGTAACACACACCATGATAATACTTGTTGTAGAAAGCCCCTTCTTGATTGCCATGGACTTGGTCGTCAGTTACATCCATGTCCAGAATAATTTGGCGTGGTGGCTTAGGGTACGAGTCCAGAAAGATATCGACAAAAGCTTGCTCCAGCTCTTGAGGTTGATGTTCAATGCGATGGTAGCGACTGTTTGCTTGGTCGAGGATTGTTTCTGGACAATATTCTAGTCGGTTCAAGGTACTCTTTCCCGCCAAGACTGCTTCATTCGCGTCAATAAAGTTAAGTTTTGATAGGGCGATTGCCAAGGCTGGATCGTAGCGCAATTTGTCATGGTCATTGATATCTTCATAACCTAAAACAAGACCATAAACTCTTTGTGCCAGTAATTGGAAAACTGGATATTTTACCTGAGATGAATCTCTATAATCTCGAAAACATTGAGCGAAACGAGTGGTAATTTTCAGCTTTTTATCTAATTCTGCGAGCAAGACAATTCCCGCATCTGATGTAATTCTTCCCCCACTAAAATTAGCCATTACTTTTCTTCCTTTTATCCTTCCAAAGTTTAGTTGACTTGGGAGAGACTGTGTAGAACTGGGAGTCATATAATAGATAATTAAAGTTAGTTTATACCTAAATTGTACCAGATTTATGAACATTTTTCTAAAAAAAAATTAGGGCGAAAATGAATATATTTGCCTGATATTTACGCCAAGTAAATTGCTTTTTTTTCAAGGTTTAATTGATTTTGATGCTGACTGGAACTCAAACCACAGACTGTTGTTTCACAGCAGGAGCTAACACCAGGGTCAAACATAGATGCAGTAAGCCTTCTCCAGTTAGCGATCGCATTTTGGGTGAGAGATATGGGTAATGTATTGGCGTAGTGGTATAGTTGTGATTAAGAAGACTTGATTAGTTTTTTGCCACACTTGGTACAAAACTTGCCATTACTCGGATTCAGATGAGCGCAATTACTACAAACAAGAGGATTGAGAACTGGCTTAGAAGTCTGAGGCAGAGTCTTAGCAATATTGCTTGAACGAACTTTAGTTCTTGTTTTAGCCTGGGCAAAAGATGGAAAAGTTGATTGGGGAGTTACAATCGCAGGTTCTCTAGATGATTGATGCC
>JBFRWL010000333.1:0-5829 GCA_051439565.1 Prochloraceae cyanobacterium | reverse complement strand
AACGACCTACCAAGGCTACGGTTTGACAGGGTTCAATTAGCAAATTGATATCCTGTAAAACCAGACGCTGAGAATCGTAACCAAAGCTGAGCTGACTCAATTCCACTTTGCCAGTAAACTTATAAGGGTCTGACGTTAAGTGTTCTGGAACTAAGCTAGCAGCATCTTTACCCTCACTCAGCTGCATAAATTCTTGCAAGCGTACCATAGAAGCGTAGCGACGAGCAAAAGTCTCTGCTAGTTGGGCGATCGGTTCGAGTTCGGAGTATGCCATACTCGAAACTGTCAGGGTGGTCACAAAGTGTCCCAGAGAAATTTCTCCCCTTAAAGTTGCCATCAAAGTTAACAGCAGTATCCCAAACACGCAAATTTGAACTACTGTCCTCTCCCAAGTAGCTAGCTGGACGTAACCTTTATGGATGCGATATGTTACTATTTTGTACTCTCGCTCTAATCGCTGTTTTTGTCGCTTTAATTCCCTAGCTTCACTGGCAAAAGCTTTGACTGTTTTGATATTGGTGATAATCTCGGAAGTACGGCTTTCTGTGTTTTCTTGGTGTCTGTCTAATATTTGTTCTTGTTGGATTAAAGAGCGAAGATTTTTCAGACTGAAAGCGAGAATAAAGATAAAGGAAATCAAAAAGGCGATCGCAATCCACCTTTCTATGAACCAAATAATCAGAAAAATTCCCAGTACCCGCATTAATTTGGGAATTAGTTGTCCGGCGATTTCTGGATAACTCCAGGTGTGGTTGGAAATTCCCCTGGCTAAACGTCCGGCAATCCGACCGGGGTTATTTTCGTCGTAAAATTCTAAGGGGAGAGTAAGAATTTTGGCGATCGCTTTACGGGTATGGTCGCGACGCGCTCTGAGAGAAATTCCCCAGTGAAACCAGGGACCTATCCAGGGTTGTATTGGCGCTCTTACTACTGTGACTACAAAAATTAAGCTCAGGATAACCCCCAGAGATAGTAACTTACCTTCTGGCAGATTGCTTATCTGTGCGACTTGGGTAATAAGGTTTTGCAGCAGTTGATCTACTTCCTGATTAGATAAAACATTGAGAATTTGTCCAATTCCATAGGGAACTACTAAATCGATAATTTCAAAGAGACTGGATGCCGCTATGCTGGAAATAGCGATCGCTCTGTAGTTGTGATAGTAACTGAGAAGATTCCGAAACGATGCCATGACTCTTTGATAGGTTAGGGAATGCAGTAGAGTTGCAACAACAATTTACACCTCTCTTATTTTACATACTACATTAAAAATAATTAAGTACTACAAAAAAATTTACTAAATATCGGAACAAAGAAAGAGCGAGCTATGTTCACAAGAAGATGAATATTTTAGTGCTAGGTAACTCTTCAGATGCCCACGCAGCCCATATAAGAGAGGCTCTCACGCAAGCAGGCGCAACAGTAGACTATTTAGATACATCTTTATTTCCCACTCAATTACAAATCTCCTGGGAGCCAAATACTCAAGTTGGATATCTCAACTTGTCCTCAGAGCGTCAACTGGAGTTCCGAGAGATCGAGAGTGTATTTTGGCGCAGCTTGGCTAGTGTTGGCATTCCGTCGCTAAAAGACTCATATCAGCAAAAGATTGCCTTTCAGGATTCGATGAGTGCTTTGCGAACCTTTATTAAAGCTTGTCCAGCACGCTGGATTAATTCCTGGCAAGCCTACGAATTTCATAAAGAGAAACCCTTACAACTGAGAACAGTTGGACTTCTAGATATCAAGATTCCCCAAACTCTCATTACCAATGATCCAACTCAAGCGATCGACTTTGGCAAATCTCATCAACAAGTGATTTTCAAACCAGTTTATGGAGGTAGTCACGCGCAAGTTTTAACCAACTCTCATTTAGAATCTGAACGATTAAGCTTAGCGCTCAAGCTTTCTCCGGTCACCATCCAAGAATATATTCCTGGTACTAATATTCGCACTTATGTAATTGCCGGACAGGTTTATTCTGCGGAAATTCGCACTAACTCGATCGACTTCCGAGAAGATTTAGAGGCTCAACTAATTCCGGTGGAGTTGCCCGAACAAGTTCAACAGCAGTGCCTAGCTATTACCAAGGCGCTATATCTGGACTGGACAGCAATTGATTGGCGCGTCTCCCCTAAAGGTGAATATGTTTTCCTAGAAGCCAATCCTAGTCCGATGTTTCTTCACTTTGAGAAGCAAACTGGATTTCCGATTACTGAAAAATTAGTTGAGCTTTTGCTCAGTGCAAGGAAATCAAGAATTTAGAATTTAGCAACAATTGAATTCTACATTTTAAAATTGTGAAGAGGACGAGAAAACTCCTCAAAGTTAGGTTAAATCTCTGGATATAATCCCCCCTTTGCTCCTCTCTAAAACTGTCATAGCGATTTTCTCAATCTGCTGATAATTAACTTTTCCTCGATCATTACGAGGCAATTTTTCTACTGCCAACCAGTATTTAGGCTGCTTGAATTTACTTAATTGATTAGCAATAATTGCGCTAATTTCTTCTGGAAATATATCTTTGTGTTTGGGAACAAAAACAGCACTTACCACTTGTCCCCATTTTCGATCGCTTAAGCCAATTACGCAAACATCTTCGACTAAACCAGTAGCTAAAATTGCTGCTTCTACTTCTGCTGGAAAGACATTTTCCCCGCCAGTAATAATTTTTTGACTATTTCTGCCAACAATATTTAAGTAACCATTGACATCAAAATAACCTAAGTCGTCGGTGTAAAAATTTAGGCGATCGACAAACATTTCCGGATAGTAACCCAGACAAAGAGAATCCGCTTGAATAGTAATAATTCCAATGCGATCGCTAGCTAATAACTCCCCTGTAGTGCTGCGAATTGTCACTTGAGCGTGAGGTAAAACCCGACCACTGCTATTATTGCCATTGAGAAAATCTTTAGGTTTGAGAGTGACGATCTGGGAAGCCGTTTCTGTCATGCCATAGGCAGGTGCTAGGGAAATTTTATGCTTTCTAGCAGTATCGATAAGCGATCGCCACGAGGGTGCGCCTCCCAGCAATACGGTATGAAAACGAGACAACCAATCGGGATCCGATTCTAGCAAGAATTGTAGCTGTGTTGGCACTAGGGAGATGAAAAACTCCTTCGGGTTAATTTTTGATCTTTTGCCAGCCTTTAACTCCTTATAGGGCAAAATTAGCAACTTTCCCCCAGTCAAAAAAGAGCGTATAAATTGCATCAAACCGCTGACGTGATATAGGGGTAAAACACAGAAAGAATTAACTGGTTTTTGAGCAAAGTATCGATCGAATCCTTTAACTGAAGCTGTCAAAGTTTCCCAGGTATGAATGGCAAAGCGAATTTTTCCAGAAGATCCGCCAGTAGGAATCATTATTGGCGATCGAGGAAAGGAAAATTGTCCCTCCCTCTCCCCCTCTCCCTGTCTCCACCTCTCCCTGTCCTCTCGTCCCCAAATTAGATCGGGTTTTACCAAATCGAAAACTTGTTGCCATTCTAGTTCTCCCCAATGTGGATTACAGAGGAAGATGGGACAATCAGCAGCGGTTGCAGCTAGGAAAGAAGCGAGGAATTTGAAAGGATTTTGTTCTGCGAGGAGGATTTTTGGTCGCCTTTTACCCTTTGAGAATTGAGTTAATTGTCCCCATAATTCTTCCGTGAGAGAGTGAAATCGATCGATCTCATAACCAATCAACCAGTCTTCATTGACGTGTTGTTGTAGATATTTTACGGGTTGTTCCACAAATTCTTTAAGCAACTTTCCTTATTTTCATCAAACACAATTAACCTTCTGGAGATCGAAGGGAGCAAGGGTTTAAGATCTCTACTGAATAAAGATTTAGGGTTTTTTATTAGGAGGGGTGTTGTCTCTTCCCGATCATTTCCTTCTGCCTTGGAGACTCATGCTTTCTTCAATTAATGATTTTTTTCACTAATGTTATCCATCCAAGCAAAAAGTAACCCAGAAATAACAAAAGTGAAATGTATAATCACTTGCCAAATTAAAACCCCTTGGCTAATTTCGGAAATCTTAATAAATGAACCTAATAAATCTATTGCCGATATAGTTACTAAAGAACCCATCAGCTTAAGTTTCAAATTAGAATAACTAATGTTAGACATCCATTCAGGTCGCTCGACGTGTTCTTCTAGCTCAAATTTTGAAACGAAACTTTCATAGCCGCTAAAAACAATTATTATTAATAAATTAGCTACTAGCAGCAAATCTATCAACTCTAAAATTGATAAAATAACCTCACTTTGTTCGACTTCAACAAATGCTAATGGGATAACTTTAAAACAGAAATCCTGAGTGAATTTTATGCCAAGTATAACGATTAATAATAAACAACAGACATAAAATGGAATCAATAACCATCGAGCAGAAAATATGGCCCTTTCTAAAATTATTTCAAATTTTTTAAAGCGGCTGACTTTTATGTCCTTGCCGATCATTTCAGATAATGGCAATGCATCGGAGCTTTTTGCTTCATTTGATTCCGTAGTTTTCATTGAGAATCGTATCTCCAACGAGCCGTACTATAAAAGCATCTATCATGATAGTATACAAAAAAAGCTTTTACTCAAGAAACACAAAGTTTTTTTCTAGAGTTACAAAATCAACTAAATTTTTTGGATTTAGAAGAGGATAGAGAGGCGACTCTCGAAGCTTACCCCCCTCCCTCTAGATGAACCAGTGATTAACTCCAAAACCGAGTGCGCGGTTAGGATGGGAGAGTTCTGCTGCTAAATGTAATGCTGCTTTTCTACCAATGTTAGTTTCAAACACCGAAGAAAATACCGCATCGATTTGGTGTTGCCGACAAAATTGGCGCAGACGTTGAGGAGAACCTGCGATCGCTGCTTTAATGATAAATATGCCTCGCCATCCTCGTTGGTAACACTCCTCTAACTGTACTAGAGTAGCTACAGATTCATCTAAAGCGACAGGAGTAGAATACATACCACTCAACTCCAACATTAAATCCAACTGCTGTGGCGCTAGGGGTTGTTCGACAAACTCTACTATACCCAGGCGATCGCATATCTTTAACCACTCGATCGCCTCCTCCCAACTCAGTCCCCCATTAGCATCTAAGCGCAACTTCGCACCTGCTGGTAAAATCCGGACAAGTTTCTCGCAAAGCTTAATTTCCTCTTCAATTGCACTTACTCCAATTTTCCATTTAAAAGTTCGTCCCCCCTTGTCCCAAGCTACCTTCCATGCAGTTAAAGCAACCTCCCCAGTTGGTAAAAGATGACTGTATCCTTGAGGGGGTGAAGGGGAGATAGGGAGACGGGGAGACAAGGAAGACAATGCTGACTCGAAAGCAAACTGAGATGCACTTAACTGCGGGGGAATAGCTGCAATGATCTCCTCGGTCACCTTTTCATCTAAATGCCGACAAAATGCCACAGCTTCTGTCAAAGTTTCCGAACCAAACCAGGGAAGAGGTGCAATTTCTCCCCAACCAACTCTACCAACATTATCTGTGAGACGGATAATAATCCCTTCGCGCACCTTCCAAATACCGTGACTGGTGATCAGAGGTTGGCGAAAAGGATGTTGATAGGGACGAAAAGCAAATTGATAGTTCACCTCGATCAAAATAAGCTGACAAATCAGATGGTGATGTACCTCAACTGATGTTAACGCATACGATGACAGAGCGCAGCGCAGTTGACCTCCTGTGCAGTCATTTGTTATGTTTTGAGCTGTTTTGTTAAAACAATATTTTCGTCGCCATCAACTAAGCCACCCTTAGCTAATTTTTGCAAACTTGTAAACTACAACAAATATTGATTAGCATATTTTTCTAGCTCGTCAATAGAC
>JBFRWL010000332.1:0-11031 GCA_051439565.1 Prochloraceae cyanobacterium | reverse complement strand
AGTCGGGCGGGTTCATCCTGGTGTTGAATGTACTTTAAGAGAGTTTCGATATTAGCTCTTCCTCCTAAATTTAGACAGATACAGAATCAGGATTTTTTTGTTATTCTCAGCTGTAGTACACGACTTGGGAAATAGAAGGCTATTTAACTCCTATCCCTTCTGCTCTGAAAACATCTGTGCAACAGTGCCAAAATATTTATCGTCAGTTAGAAGCAGTACGCTCTTATACTAGCTATCAAAATAGATTAAGAATTATTGCTAAATCGGTTACGGTTGCTTCTTCTATAAAGTGGCGATCGATGGTATTGCTGTAGTAGTAAATCCGAGTTTAGAAATTGATGGTTTAACTATTAAACAACTAGAAGATATTTATACAGGTAAAATTACTAAATGGAGTGTATTAGGAGGACAAGATATCGATATTGTTCCCTACACTCGTCCTCGGCAAAGCGGTACTACTGAATTTTTCTATAATAATATCTTGAAAGAGCATGCTTTTGGTAAGAATGTTATTTTTCTAGGATATCCTAGCTTAGCTCTAAAACAAATTGAGGATAATCTGGGAGGTATTTTCTTTGTGTCAGTTTCCGAAGTTATTGACAACTGCGACTTAAAAATCTTACCGATCGCTCGTCGTTATGGAAGTAGTTTTATTAGTTTAAATCGCGATAAAAATTTATGCGGCTTAACCAGCGATCGACTAAATATTGAAGTCTTAAATAATGGAGAATATCCATTAGTAAGAAGGCTATTTGTGATTATCGAAGCCAATAAGTAGTCGGACATAAATAAATAGCATTGTGTAAACTTTTGTAAAGCTGACTAAAAAGTATAAGAAGCAGTGAGCGCTCGCCAAGGGCGCACATAAAGGTGACCGCGCAGCGCCACTTCGTGACCGCCAAGGGCGCAGCGAAAGCTGACCTCTTCGAGATCGCCGAAGGTACACATAAAGGCGATCGCCATAGTGGTTAGCATCCTTTCTCGTTAACTTTACGAAAGTTAATACAGCTCGGTTTATTTATGTCCGATTACTTAAGAGCTGATTTATAAAGTTAAAATTAAGCTATTAGCAGTAAATAAGAGATTTATTGGCGATATATCTACAGTTAGGATTAGTGAATTTTAAAGATCCGCGCGGGAAATCCCATTTCCTAAAGGAAATGGGATTAGAGTACGAGCCTGAAGTTGAAATATCATTCATTTTCATAGAGTCAGAGATGACGGGTTACTTGTTACTTCAAAGGATAAAGTAAACATTCAACCCGAAATCACATCAGATATCACCGTTAGCCAACATTTGGATCAGGCGAGGAGTTCCCGGATCGAATCCGCCTAAATCCCAAGACAGAGAATCTTGAGGATCTACCAAGGTTATCTGGTAGGGTGCTAAGGTAACGTATACTGCCTTAATATTAGGGTTTACTTTCTGACGATACTCTGCTAGGGCTTGAGAAGGATGTCGTCTTCCCGCCCAACTCTCGCTATCTGTCCAGAAGCAAACCACGTCTGCTTTGAACTTCTTCTTAATCATCCAGTCATAAGCAACAGAGGCATCGGTACCGCCAAAATTTTGCATATTAGCCTTGCGCAGTGCAGAACTAAAGCTATCTTTTCTAGAGATGTCCAGATCAACGAATTTAGTAGAAAATCCCCGAATAGCATAGTTCTTCTCCGCTTTAGCTGTTACCAAAGCCATAGCAGTGGCAATCTCGCAGCAGCTTAGTGCTACTGATGGTACGGTGCAGTAGGACATAGAGCCAGATACGTCTACAGCGTGTAGGAAGACTTTGCCAGTGGGTTCGGCGATGTCAAAGGACATTTCTAAGGCTAACTCCAGAGTCTCCACAATTCGCCCGACTGGATTCCAGGTTTTCTGGCTGCGTCCGACTCGTCCTCCAGACTGATAGGTCTTGAGGGCTTTGAGAACGTCGATCGGGTGAATTCGTCCTTTACGCAAGTGTTTGGGATTGTTGAGTACTGCTTGCACCCGCTTCAGATTAGCAGGTTCGTCAGCACGCAAAACTCCCAGTTGAGTTAAAGAACCCAGATTGCGCAGCATTGCCCCAATAGGCATCTCATGAAACAGCAATTGCCAAGCTTGCTTGTCCATTTTGCCTACAGGTGCTGCCATTTCGTGAGTGAGACGACCTTGGGCGATTGCTTTGTGAGTTTGGGCTGGGTTGCGCTTGAGCCACTCGTACCACCAGACCTGAGCCAGTGCTTCCGAGGGAATCTGAGCCGGTAATTCTTCCCAACCTTTAGTCACCCACTCAAACAGTTGGTTGTGGTCTTCTGTGGGCGGTTTAACGTGGAATAGGCGCAGTGCATCTCGATGAGAAAAGCCTTGACGTTGCTGGTACTTCAACAACTGATATGCCAAACCCTTGACGTTTTCTCGCGATAGCCACTTCTTACCCGCTTCTCGAACCACCTTGCCAAATCCCCGCAGAGATTTAGTGTAGCTGAGCCATTCGTAGAAGTGACTTCCAGTGCGCACTACCTGGGTAAAGATTTCCTGGAATGCTTTTTTCGCTTCTGGGGTTTTTCCCATCGACAATAGCACCAAAGCCAACAGAGGAGCGCTATTGTTAATAGCCCTACCGTCGCTAGCGTAGAGAATTTCTGAAGCTACTCGCTCGGGATCTTTAGCAATGCCCTCTTGCAGTACTTTAACAAAATCATCTGTCAATTCTTTTTTGCCAGCATAGTAAGTGCTTTGGGCTGTGCCAATCAGCAGACAGCGCCGCAGCATATTCCAAATGCCAGCATCAAACATCCAACCACCAGATCTTCCCTGAATCATCTCTTTTTCGCGTCCAGGAATTGCTTGATTCTGGGGAGATCCTCTTTGTTTTTGGCTATAAAATTTGTAGTTCATCGGTTTTGCTTCAGCCCTTTCGGGCAAAAAAATGGTGTGACGGGGCGGGAGTCGAACCCGCGACAACTGGGTTATGAGCCGATAACCCTCATTCTTCGGCCTTTGCAGGCAAGGTTTGAACAAGGATATTTTTCAGTGCTCTACCATCTGAGCTACCCGTCACATGTAGTTTTGAAAATTACTTTTTCACTCCTAAATCATTAGGAGGGGGTGGGATGGGAGTCGAACCCACTAAACCTACGATAACCCTCAATTCTTCGGCCCTTGTGGGCGAGGAGCGAACAAGGGATTTTCTTCTGAGGTTGTCAAACAGCCAACCTAGAAGTCCCACCCCAAGAAGAAGCTTTAGATATGACTCAGAAAAACCATTTCTAATCCTTAGTTGGCGTGGCGGAGCGGGAATCGAACCCGCGCCTCTCGCGTGGAAAGCGATAACCCTCAATTCTTCGGCCCTTACGGGCAAGTAGCGAACAAGGATATTTAAGTGTTCTACCGCTAAACTACCCGCCACATGGAATTTTGTTTTGTTTGAGTTTTTTAACCGCCTGGGGCGGCAGCCAGCAGACAGCAGAAATAGTCACCTAATCCCAATTTCAAAAATATCTTTTTTTTTCCTTGTAACTCACTTCTGTCCTCTGCCTTCTGATTTAATTGGTTGGCGGAGAGGGATTCGAACCCTCGAATTCGTTTCCGAATTACTCGATCTTCAGTCGATAACCCTCATTCCTCGGCCCTTACGGACAAGTAACGAATAAGGATATTAGATCCTTCAACCACTCGGCCATCCGCCAACGATTATATTACTAATATAATACATAAAAAATAAAATGACAATACCCAGTTACAGCAGTTTGTGACTGAGTGTAATACATCTTGTTAAGGGAGAGAAGGGCTGAGGGGAGTGTGGGAAGTTTGGGAGTCTGTAAGGGAGAGGAGAAGACAAGGGAGACAAACTAACAGCAATTCTAGGATTTTGCCACTTATTAAAGTGACGTTATTCCAACTTCAAAAAATACTGCTACCAATCAATATCTCTGAATCTGTTGCCTATTGCCTGTTGCCTGTTGCCTTTCCTAACCGAAGTGTAGAAATCTTAAACGAAATTGGGATTAATTCACTCTGGGAGCATCTTGTTGGAGCAGATTACGGACGAGATTTCTACAGCCAGCACAATCACAGCCATAAGTAGAGATCGCTAAGTCTCCTTCTCGATCCTCAAATTCTGCTTGCTCAGTATCATCATAGTTGCTACAAGTACAGTCCCAATTATCGCTCTCTAGGGATGAGTCAAAGAAATTTTCTGCAGCAACTGGAACTTCTACCGCCCCAGGTGCCGTATAGACATATTCTCTGTATGAGGGATTTGACGTGTTAGCCTGAGCTGAATTAGCAGTTAATAGCGCCAAGGTTAGAGAACCAGAGCAGCCCAGCCATGTTAGTACATTTTTTCTCTTCATTACCAACCTCTTAATAATTGATACTTGACCATCTTGGGATTCTTGCTTAAAAGAGACAGACTCTTGACTTAGAGCCGATGTTTCCCTGATGTGAACTAACTATATTACTTCGCAAAAAATCAAGCTAAATTTTGTCTAATCCAATCCTGTAAAATCGGATTAACCATTTCTGGTGCTTCATCTTGAGGACAATGACCTACACCCTCTAAAGTCACAAACTTTTCCACAACAGGAAAATTAGCTAATTCTCGCCCTAATTCTATTGGTTCCCAAGGATCTTCTTCCCCCCAAAGGATGATAGCAGGGCAGGGTAAAATCGGGAGTAGGTCTTCTGGTAAAGGACCTTGAGAGTAATTAATAAAGGCAAGAAAAACATCTACTGCACCAGGTGCTGCTGCTGGTTCGAGCAAAAACTCGATTAATTCATCTGTTACTGCTTCCTGACGGCGATAAGCTTGTAAAAGTATTTTACGTATTTGTTCGGGTTTAGCTAGTTGCTGGAAAAATAAATTGCCAACCCACTTATTACTCAACACCTTTTGCATCACAGGAACGCCTAGACGTTGGTACCAAGGTAATGTTACTCGCTTGCGATCGTGAAATAATCTCAAAGAACAGTCGATCGCGGCAACTCCCAGGCTAATATCTGGATTATCTACTGCTGTTTGCATTGCTACTACGCAGCCGATCGAATTCCCTACCAAAAAAGCCGAACTACCAACTACCTCCCGACAAAAATCTGCCACCTGCTGTCCCCAGGTAGCAAAGGTATATTCAATCTCTACGCCAGGACTGGGTTTAGCTGAACCGCCAAAACCAATCAGGTCGATAGCATAACAGCGATAGCTTTCACCCAGTACGGGCAAGTTTTTGCGCCAGTGTGCCCAAGATGCGCCAAAGCCATGTATCATTATTACCGCTGGTCCCGTCTCGCCATGACTTTGATAGCAAATAGGGAAGCCTCGCCAACTCCAGGTTTGGGAAGACGAATCTAAGCTAGTCCCGACAATAGCAGAAGATGTCATAATCTGATTGGTAATTCCTCTAAATCTCTTTCTTTTTAGGCAAAATACTCGGTTTAAAGCACCGTCCTAGAAGGACGGCTTTTTTAGCTAAAAACTTGGTATTTTTTGCTGATTATAATATAGCAATAGGATTTGATTCGTGAATTAGCTGGTGAAGACAGGGAAAGGGAAGGAACAGAGAACAGGGAACAGAAATCACACAGTTCTTTCCGTTCTTTGCTCACAAATGACTTACGATTGCTATAGCATAAATACAATTAAAAGGTCGATAGATTAAAAACGATAATAATCTAGTACAAGTTCAGAGGTAAACATTAGGGGTATACAGACGTAGTATTTAAAATATTTAATAAGGATTATAACGTTCTATATATGGTAATTATTTGTTTCTAAATTCTAAATTCTAAATTTGCCTCACCATATGACTTTTAAACTTAACCAAGCAGTATTGCCACAATCCCCACACCCCTCTCTCTAATTCACGTTATAGTATTTTTACTGATAGTTATCGTCCGTAATCTACCTTAATTAGTACATTTGACTAGCTAGTCTTTAGTCATTTCCCTGATGAATTAAATTTAAATCCAGCCGACAATCGTAATTAGTTCAAGTTAATTAATTCCTCAGACTGGTTTTAAGGAGCAACTAGATAGAGATGACCAACTGGCAACATTTAGTCATGATCAAGAAAGGGGTAAACGCGTGGAATGAATGGAGGCAAAAGTATCCTGCAATCAGACCAGACCTCAGTAACAGTTTTCTTAATGGAGCTTCTCTTCGGGGAGCAAATCTGAGGTGGGCAGATCTCAGTGGAGCTTCTCTGATCAAAGCAGACCTCAGATGGGCAAATTTGAGAAAAGCAGACCTCAGAGGAGCAAATCTCAGTGGGGCTTCTCTAAGAGCAGCTTGCCTCACAAAAGCTTCTCTAAAGGGAGCATCCTTCAATGAAACTGATTTATCTCAGATCAGAGCAGTAGGGACAAAATTTATTGGTTCAATATTAACAGGAGCTTGTTTAGAAGATTGGAGTATTAACAGTGAAACTATTCTAGATGATGTAATTTGCGATTATGTTTATTTGAAGGCAAAGCAACAAGAGCGTTTCCCCAGTATTGGAAATTTTGCCCCTGGAGAGTTTTCTCAACTATTCCAAAAGTCACAAGGACCAACTGAAAGGATTCTCTATAAGAATGTTGAACGAGAAGAAGAACATATTAGTAGTGATGTTGTAGATTCTTTCAATGACGATTATATCCAAGACGTTACAGAAGAAGTAGAAATCTTCGACCAGTCACCTTATTTCTTTAAGGATCAATCTGAAATAAAAGATCTTCTGAGTAAATTACAAAAGTTAATTGTTGTTTCAGAAGATTTAAAAGATCGAGATAAAGATAAAGCTCTGGAGCTAGTAACAACATTGGCTAACACCTTACAATCTTTTTAAAAACATTACTTACTGATATTTTGTACCTAGTAAAATTGGTCGGAGTTTTAAGGCAGAGGACAGGGTGTTGATGTGGGGCTTGTCCCGAATTGAGCTATTTTTTGTAACAATACTAACAGTGAAAGTATTAGTAAAATAAAAGTACAACTCTATTACTGTACTCAAGAGCGAACCCATGCGTGCGATGATTCTAGATGCGCCAGGTCAACCGCTACGAGAAGCTGACCTGTTGATGCCCACTCCATCTTCAGAACAGGTATTAATTCGCATCCGTGCTTGCGGGGTTTGTCGGACGGACTTGCACGTATTAGATGGAGAACTAACTCATGCTAAATTTCCCCTCATTTTAGGCCATCAGATTGTGGGAACAGTAGTAGAAGTAGGCGATCGCGTAGAGAAATTTAAACCAGGCGATCGAGTTGGGGTTCCTTGGTTGGGTTCTACTTGCAATCAATGTCGCTACTGTCAGACAGGGCGAGAAAATCTATGCGATCGAGCTAAGTTTACCGGATACAATCTTGACGGTGGCTATGCTGAGTACACGGTTGCTGACGAGCATTTTTGTTTCTCCATTCCTGAAGGCTACCCAGATTTACAAGCAGCACCTTTATTGTGTGCAGGTTTAATCGGCTACCGTTCTTATAAAATGACCGGAGATGCAGAACGCCTTGGTTTTTATGGCTTCGGTGCTGCTGCTCACATTCTCATTCAGGTAGCCTGTTATCAAGGACGGCAAGTTTATGCCTTTACCCGTCCTGGAGATACTCAAGGACAGCAATTTGCCCGCGATCTGGGGGCAGTTTGGGCTGGAGGCTCAGACCAGTCGCCCCCTCAGGAATTAGATGCAGCAATTATTTTTGCTCCCGTAGGCAAGTTAGTTCCCACAGCCTTGCAAGCTGTGGCTAAAGGAGGCGTGGTAGTCTGTGCGGGCATCCATATGAGCGATATTCCCTCATTTCCCTATCAAATTCTTTGGGAAGAACGGATATTGCGATCGGTAGCCAATTTAACCCGCAAAGATGGAGAAGAATTTCTCGCTTTAGCCCCTCAAATTCCCATTCGCACCGAAGTCCATCCTTTTCCTCTTAATGCTGCTAATCAAGCTTTAGATTCTCTGCGTAGCGGTAAGATTAATGGTGCAGCGGTTTTAGTTGTTGATCGAGAGATTTGATTGGGCTCTCCTGTACCTGTGGTGATCAGAACATCTTATATATTCTAGTGGCGCGTCAAGGCTAGGATTTTGCAATAGATTATTCGCGCAACTACAGTAAATCAAGATTTTTCCGATATTTCTAATATCACTTAGACCAAAGCTTCCAGAGCAGCTCCTACAACTCGACTATCTTCGTCCTGTCTCAGCTTCTTGAGAGCTTCTTTAGCTTGTGGCGCATCAAACCTACTTAAAGCTTTAGCTACTCGCACTCTAATGCGCCACCACTCTGCTTTTACTAGTAAAAGTAGTTGCTCTAAGGATTCTTCTCTCTTAGCACTACTAGCAAGAAATCCAAACCCATCAACACACACTTCTCTTACAGTCGGATCTTCCCCGTGAATACCGCAAAGGCAAACTTCAAAAAGTTCTTCTGCGCAATTTAGTTCAAACAAAGCGGCAATAATGCTACGGCGTACTAGCCAGTGTTCGTCCTGATTGAATACTAATACCAAATGAGAAGCTGCAACTTGACCAAAAAATGAAAGGGAGTTGGCTGCTTCGGCTCGCACGTTAGGATCGCGATCAAATTTTACTAATTCTAATAAGGCAGCAAAAGATTCGGAGGTTCTTTTTTTGCCTAATCCCATCGCTACAAAAGAACGAACTAAAAACTCTTTGTCCCGGATCTTGCTAAGCAGTAAAGGTACTGCTACTTCTGACTCGTAGTTTTTTAACTCTGTAATTGCTTTGAGTCTCTCTTGGGAGTCTGAGCTATTTAGATAAACTTTAATTTGCTCGATTTCCATATAAGGACACTAAAGTATAAACTATATTTACTTTACTTTAGTTTACAAAACTAGCGAGTGGCGGCTGCTTCTGGGAAGATTAAATAACTGTGGCCTAAATCAGGGAAATAGTGAGTATGTCAGAAACTTTGCAACAGCCGGTATCAGCAGCAGAAATTGAAGGATTGATTGGGGAACTAGAGCAATATCGTGAAAGACTTGCCAATGAAGTCATGCAAACGGCTAAAAAAATAAAAATGCCTAAAAAAGCAGCAATGGAGCACGTACAGGCAAATCCAGAAATTGCTAAGATAGATGCCGCTCTTAAACAACTGAGAAGCCAACAAGCTACTATGCAATAACTGACGATCAAGTTTCAAAACCAAATCGCTATAACCATTACAATTTGAGCGATTTGTTGGTACTCAATTAATGAATTTAAAAGGGTCAGAGGTCAGGGGTCAGAGGTCAGAGGCAAATATATAAGATTTTTTGCTTCAATCAACCTCTTGGTAGCAATCAATCATGATTCTTATGATTAACTTAAACCCCCGACTCGTTTCTTGGAAATTAAGACTAGCATCAGTTATTATGCATTTAAGTGAAAGAGCAAAGCAATTAATTCCCAAAGCCAGAATAGTTAGCTTCACCTCATGGAAAGAATTATATCCTCAGCAAGTTACAGATATTTTTCAGCAAGCTGACGATGAAGGACGTTATCTCAGCGATCGCGAGCTAGATGAAGTTAAAGCTCTCGAACCAAATCTCTCATCTTCTCTAGAAAAAGTCAGATTATTGCGAGAAAAAGCGTCTGAGATTGTCGATCGATCCAGAAAACAAGTTTTAGCTCAATATCCCAATATTAGCCAGCCAGGAGGCGATCTCTACCCGCCAGAACGAGCGGAAGCCTGTTGGCGAGACTTCTGGCATTTTTTGCGCTGTATCACTTATGGGATTGCTGGTCAAAGTAGTGAGTATCTCACTCAAGAAGGACTGGACAATATGCAATTACTTTATCGAGAATTACGCGTACCTTTAAAGGCAATGGTTCTCGGACTAGAAAGCTTAAAAACTTTCAGTTTGCAGCAATTTGATTCTCAAGAACAAGATACTCTTGAACCTTATTTCGATCGCGCGATCGCTAAACTAAAACAATTTAGCTAAATACATCAATAGCAATAAAATTCAAAATCTAAAATCCCATGTCCTCGGCAATAGACCAATTAATCAAAGCTGTCATCAAAGGTGACATTCTTGCCGTAGAAAACTTAATCTCTCAAGGGATTGATGTCAATGCTCTGGGAAAAGCCAAAACTACAGCTTTGATGTTAGCTGCTGCCGAAGGATATCTTGAGATAGTGGAAATTTTGCTAGCCCAAGGTGCTGATGTCAATATCAAAAACGAGTCTGGCTACACAGCCTTGATGTATGCAGCCGAATCAAAATATAGAGAGATTTTTCTCCGGTTGCTAGAAAGAGGTGCCAGCATAGACAATCTCAATAACTATAGGGAAACAGTTTTGATGTCGTGGGCACGTTACGGTCAAGCGGATCTGGTGCAAAGGCTAATTGAACTGGGAGCTGAGGTCAATGCTAGCAATCATATCGGAGATACAGCCTTATACTTAGCAGCACATAACGGTCATCCTCAAACAGTGGAAATTTTAATTAAAAACGGCGCTCAAGTCAATACTAGCAATATCGGTGGCTGGACTCCCTTGATGACGGCAGCAGCGAGAGGAGACATCGAAACTATGGAAATTCTGCTGGAAAATGGTGCTGACGTTCGACCCCAAAATCGCTGGAATGGTACGGCTTTAAGTGAAGCAAGGAAGTCATTTAATCCCCGAAAAGCAGTAGCATTACTCTTACAAGCTGGTGCCGAAGAATGAGTGAAGATAGTGAAGACAAGGAAAAAACAACTCAAGAGTAAAGTTTCGCGGATTAATTATTAATTGTTATGGAAATATCTAAATTTCAAGATTTTTTTGACTGTTGTGTCGGTAGTTGGGTAACAGAAAGAACTTATCACTATCTCAATGAACAAGAAGTAGAGCGATCGCGCACTGAATTTAATGTCCAACCCCTGGTTAGTGAATCCAAAGCCAAGGTGTTGGCAGATAATCAATACCCCTCCTCACCACAACTAGAAAGTCTTCCTGGTTACAATCTAGGTTTTTACACTATTTCTGAAAAAGGTGAAGAAGTATCCCAAAACTTAAATTTACTCTTTGTTCCCAAACAGGAGAACGCACCTTATTTAGAAGGAGATTATCTGCGAGATAAAGC
>JBFRWL010000331.1:0-7869 GCA_051439565.1 Prochloraceae cyanobacterium | reverse complement strand
GAGAGACAGACGTAGATTATCTACTACTTCATCTGGCAATTTAGAGAGGTTAGCTAAGGTTCTTTTCTTGACTTTTTTTCCTTCTCGATAGGATTCTCTGAGAAGAACAGCAGGAGGGGAATTTCTGTTAGGAACTCTTTCTATATACATGACTACATTATACCGAAAATTATCTTCCCAAAAACTTTAAGAGATTCTTAAATTACATGGCTACAGATTTTGACGCTCAAAGCTTTATCTACAGGTAGATAAAGCTTTGAGCCTTATTTAGTTCATTTGTATGCTGAAAGTTCCGTTAAAAGAGGCAAGGATTCAAATAAAAGCAGTAGAACAACGATTAGAAGAAACAGAACAACGATTAGAAGAAACAGAACAACGATTAGAAGAAACAGAACAAAAACGGGAAACAGCAGAACAACAACGAGCAGACGCCGAACAAAAAAGGGAAACAGCAGAACAACAACGAGCAGACGTCGAACAACAGCGGAAACAAACAGAACAACAACGAGCAGACGCCGAACAACAGCGGAAACAAACAGAACAACAACGAGTAGCAGCTGAACAACAACGGGAAAGGAGATCGAAAAATTTTCTAGAAAAATTGTGGGATAAGTTTTTCAACCGATGACCTTATTGCTGATAATACTTTTGCATCGACGCTTATTAAAGAGAAATAAAGCTTTTAAAAAAGTCTAATGGTGGGATATCGTAATCTACTAGAGACGGGAAGGATAGCAGAGGCAGATGCTAAAGTAAATAGGATAGTTTCCGTACTAATATTTCGCTTAAAACCACCCTTGCCAGTTTTGTGTGAAGATCTATACATCGTCGCGAAACTATATCTAGGCATACTAGGGCAACTTCGGGCGAGATATTGGTGGCCATATACTGAGAGTAGTTTGAGATCCACATAGCGCAGAGGTGCGGACTGTAATTTTTACGACTCTTGATGGATTCCAGGGATCTGATTCAGAGAAGACAGTCAAACGATTATGGGTCAGAACTAGCGAAGCGAGACCCTGCGCGATCAACCTACTCCTTCACTCCCAAAACTTCCAAAATCTTCCTCACTGCCACTTTCTCATCATTCATCCTCTCCACCTTCGGTACTAACCGCTTGGGAATATAACGAGACTTTTTAATAGCGGTCTCGCCATCTCGCCAGACCTGCCAATGAAACCAATATTGTTTGTACTCCAAACCATTCTTGGTAATCGGTTTACATTCAATATATCCCCCACCGTCTCCATATTTGCGTCTTTTAGTACTGGGGGTATTTACTTGTTCCCCCCTACTTAGAGAAATTAATTGATTATGGCGTACGCCGTCCAACACTTTTTCATCACCAGAAGTGCTGAACTGTTCCCCCCTACTTATTTCATTTACCCCCAGTAATTTCAATACGTCGGCAACGGAAAGCGATTGAGATTCCGCCTGAAGAATCCTATCTAGCAGCTTTTGAGGGATATATTTAGCCCGCAGTTTCCCAGATTCATCACGATAGCGATAGTAAAACTCCTGATACTGCTTGCCTCTTCTTGTAATGGTTCTACGATATATGTATCCAGTTCCTTCACCTTTTTTCCTTCTGGTTTTAGAGGGGGGAATTTTGCTGGGGGGACTTATTTCTTTAGAGGGGGGAATTTTATCAATCTGTCCATCACTTTTAGCCAAGTCTGGATAGACAAATAATTTAGAGACAGAGATTGTTCGATCGCTTACCTCAACTAAAAAGCGATCGCCCCGCTCTTCCCTAATCAATCCTTTTAACTCAGGTCGATCGGGCTGTTTGACCAGACAAGGAATAGAAATATCTCGGCTAAGTGATGAACGTTTTTTATCTTTTTGTAGGGGGGAATTTTCATCACCCCCCAGTAATTGAGTTGAGATAGAGGACTCTGCGGAGGGCAACTGCAGCTTGTCCTGGGGTAACTGTTCTTCCTGCGAGGTATCTGGCTCTGATGCGTCCTGGGGTGTTGGTTGGCACAGTGGGCTGAACCAGTCGGTTGGGAAGCCCATAATCAGAGCCATTGCCTCTGCGCTTAACTGATAGCCAGGAGCAATTAACCCGTTGTCTTTGAACCATTTCTCGCACTTGGTTTGACCAGCAGGTCTGCTGGTAGAGGATTCGTTGCTGGTCAGGGTAGGAAATGATAAACAATCTGAGTCTCTGGTGTCCTGCGCCAAGCTCTCGCGCCGCGACTGTTTCAACCTCGAAACTGTATCCTGCCATATATAAGGTGGCAAGAATAGTACTAAGTCCTCGTCAGATCACGCCTTCAGGTTGTTCCATAACACAGAACTTGGGTTGAGCTTCGAGCAATACTCGGAAACCTTCTCTCCAGAGTGATGATGCTGGGTGAGATAGTCCTGTTCTACTTCCTGCGCTACTCGTTCCCGTGCAGGGGAATCCCATTGTAATGAGGTCAAACTCTCCCTCTTTTGGTTGATAGTCTCTGATGTCTGAGTGGATTGGGATTCCTGGGAAGTGGTGTTTGAGGATGAGCTGTGCGTCGGGATTGATTTCCACAAATTGAGTTGTCTGTATTCCCCCAAGTTGCTTTGCTGCTTTGGTAAATCCTCCAATTCCAGAAAAGAGATCGAGGTGTCTAAGCATTGCTTATATCCCCTAGTAATTTCTTCGTCGTTTTTTTGTAGTTTATAGGGTTCATTTAATGGCTGCGGTATTCCAGATATCTTCGTCTGATTTTCATAGTCTTTCTGGTCAATTTCCCATGAGTCTAACGAAGATTTTGCAGGTGGCTCTGGCACGCTAAATAGCTGTAGTTGTTTCATGATGCTTACGCCCTACCATTTATTGCTGTTGTGAGTATATTTCCCCTTTTCCTTCTGGTTCGAGGCTCAACCATTTATTGATACTTTTTTCGGCAGCTTCTTTAGTTGAATACTCGCCTTGAAGTAAAGGAGTTGTTGAATTATCTGGGAAAAGTAGAACTGAAAAGTCTTTGGGCTGTTCTTCTTTCGATTTGCTCTTCTTCTTGCTCTTCTTCTTATTCAAGGTTGCCCGTATCTGCGTGAAAAACTCAGACGACCTCTTTTGGTATTCAGGGTCTTTTCTTTCTTCTTCTATGGCTCGATTTTGAGCTTTGATGTTGTTGATTATTTCCTCGCTATACCTGCTGCCTAACTTTTCAATTGGCTGTTTGGGTAACTGATATAAGAAGACAGAACGAGGATTAGTTATTGTGCTCCAGGTGTTCTCTACATGTGCGGCTGCACCGTAAGCCTGGGAGATGTCATGAGATGCGATCGCCTTTCTAACCTTGTTATCTAGCGTTATCTCTAACTCCAGCAGCTTCTCTTTTAAGTCTTCTGGTATTTCATCACTAGCTTGCTTGCCCGAAGTGTTGAACTGTCTTGGTGCGCTACCCAGTGCGTCTTGCGCCGACGCGGGGTCGCACCGCTTTTTACTAGGGGATATTATTTTAGGTTTTTTTTGTACTACATTCCGGGATACTTGCCTTGATGTTTCAGTCAGAGATACTAATTTTTTCTCTTCCTTTAAATCCTCTTTTGATTGTTGTACTTGTTCTTGTACTACTGAATCCTCTGGCTGTTCTGCTTCTTGAAAAAAAGCTTCGTCCTCCCCCCCCCTGGTCTGGTTGGTTTGAAAAGTCTGTATAGTCTGAGAGATTTCAGAACCTATATCTGATAAGGGTTTCAGCCCGCGATTTTCTCGGATCTGAGAATTTTTTGCCAGATCTGAGAATGAATTATCAGATCTGATAATTTTTTCTCGGATCTGAGAATTTTTTGCCGGATCTGATAATTCATCTGCGCGCGCTTCATATACAGGCTCGGGAATTATCTCTGTAACTGTCTCTGGCTCTGGCTTTGAGGCTTCATTATCGGGTTTGATAATCCAGTCAATTACCAATTTGCCAGATTTGATATTTAAGACTCCTAAATCTTTCAAAAGAGCGTACGCTTTGTAGACGCTGCTCTCTGGTATCCGCCATCTGAGGGCGAACTCTTTGGGGGCTATTTGAACGGGGCGATCGCAAAATGGGTTTTCATATCTAAGTGCTAGATGCACATAGGCAGCATTATTGATTAACTTGACTTCCCGCAAAGCCATTAACTCTTCTTTCTGCAATGGGTAAAAGCCCTCAATGAGCTTGTTGTTATTTCGTTGGGGTACAGGTATAGTCATAGTTGCTCTGTAGCCTCCAACTTGAGATAGTTGCTAAAGGATTCAGTTTTTGTCATGATGATTTTTAAGTTTTTGGTACGAAAGTTCTTGAGTTTTTCACACGATGATCCTTGAGGATTCAAGAATTTTTGTAAACATTTGCTCCGTGGCAGGAGCATTTTTTTTATTTGCCTGGTATTGTTAATGCGGTCGTCTATGTCATAATTTTGTCTATCGGTAGATTAATTAGTTTAGCCGTTCGGCTTAATAACTAGAGAATATATTATATTAATAGGCTAAAAATGGATCATAGAGAAGCTTTCTGCAAAACAAAACGTTACTTTGGCATCACAGGAAGCGCACTACATAGACAAACAGGAGTAGCGAACAATCATATTTCAGAGTTCATACGAGGCAAAGGAAAAGTCTCGACCGATATACTCGATCGCCTTGTTCAAGGAATGATCGAGTTAGAACCAGAAGCTTTACAGTTTTACGTCAGCGAACTAGCGGGAAAAAAAATTAATCATTCAGTTGCTAATCCCACAGCTTTAGTTGATGCGATGGACAATAAGCAGATATCAGAGTTGATGTTTGCGATCGCAGCCAAGATGGGTAATAAGGCAGATAAACAGCTTGAGGAAGAGCAACTAGCAGTAAGCTGTTAATTTTTAACCATAGCGTTAAGTAATCTTAAATATTCTCAATTATCATTGCAAAACGCATAAGTCCCAATCGTTTAAAAATGGTGTTAGGAAGGATGGTTGTATATCAAAGCACACTTGGCTATGGCAGAAGAAATAAAACCTCACAAAGAGGTTGTCGCTGTGGAGTTTAATAATTTTCTTGATTTTGTGGATAATTTATCTGATGAACAGAGGCGACAACTAGCACAGAAACTAATCGGTCAGAACTCCCCACTTACCGTTGTTATAGGTGGCTATAACGTGATTAATAATTCTACTGCTCTACAGTTAAATGGTGACACTGAGAAGATAGCCGAGCAACTCAAAGGTTTACCCCCAGATACAGTAAAGGCTTTGATGGAAGCGATCGCCATGTGGATCGGTCAACAAAAATCCCCTCAGTAGTTTTTTACTAGGGGATAAGTAGAAATGTGTCAGAAATTTAGTTTTTAAACGAGCAATTGCCCATGTACAAGGCTTTTAACGAATGGTTACAGAGTATTCGTGGTTTTCAGAGAGGTAAGCCCAACCGATCGCCCCTTGAGCATCGACTTTGAGCAGCTTCCTAATCTTGGTTAAGTCGGGCTTGTAGCTGACTTGGACGTATTCGGCGGGCAGTTCTTCAGGTTTAACATTTAACAGTACAGCAGGTTGTTTTTTCCTTAAACCAATCTTGACCGTCGCCCCATCGATTTTTTTCACATCAGAGCGAATCATCTCATTAATAAGATATTTTCTCAGTCTGGCTGCGCCATTCTCAGCCTGTTTGGCTAGGGTTTGAATCCTTTTAGCTTCAGCTTTTCTCGCTTCTGCCAAGGCTTCCTGATGCTTGATATATCTGGCGGTTTGTTCGGCTTTTTGCTTGAAAGATTCCCCAGTTTCAAGCCATTGATTAAAGGTTTCCTGTAGTTTGGTTTCTCGTTCCTCTTCAGTTAAGTTTTCATCGTCTGCGATCGCGCTGATCGCATTCTCAAGGTTTTGGATTTCTTCGGATAGTTCCCAGAGTTTAGGTGTAGTCATAGTTTTAGAGTTTTAGAGTTTTGTTGTTGTTGTAAAGAGCGTACGCCGAAGCTACGGGCGTACGCTTTGATATTTGATAATTAAGCAGCAGGTAAGCTGGGGTTTTGAGGTTGGGGTTGGGTTTGATTTAGTTGTCTTTGAGCAATCAAATCCTGTAGTTGTTGTGCCGACCAGCCATCAACACAGATTAAATCCCTTGTTCCCTCAAGATCGATCAATTGATTTTGATATGCAGACATAAAAGCAGCGATTAAATTTAGCTGTTCTTTTTCTTCTTCAGTTTCTCTTTCTCTCCAGTCAAAATTAACAGAATAATAAGCTCCGTTTTCCCCTAATTCTCGATTGAAACTAATAGAAAATATTCCTATTCCTGGGTCTTTTTCGGTCATGATTTCCTGCACTTTACTAAATAAATGATTTATCGATTGCTTTTTAATATAAGAACAGCAAACTGTATTAGGCGGGAGAATTACGCTGTCAACATTAGGAGCAGGAATGAAGAATAGTTGAAGCCAAAGAACATTCTGAGTTTTTCCTAAACTTCCGTAAAATTTGGAAACTAGGATAATTGATATATCAATCTTTTGATCGGGGTTAGTTTTACGATGCTGTGGTTCAAATCCTCCTATAAATAATCCTCCATCCTTACAATTTAGTCTTACTGAGTAAGGGATATCTGGGAGATATATTGAATTAGTTGGTCTTGTTCCGAAAACAGAAAATTGATTTGATTTTTTAGTTCTTGCCATGATTTTAGTTTGATTTGATTTTTGTAGAGATTGATGTTTTATCCCCCATGATTAGGGGGAATTAAGATTAATAACGAGGCATATAACCTGAGACGTAATAGTTATATTCTTCGTCGTCTATATGATTAAAATCATTTTCAGCCCAAACCAAAAAATCCAAACCATTCGTTTTTTCATCTGAATGTCTAATCATTCCTCTGATTTTAATTTCGGCTTCAAATTCTTTGAGATACTTAGGTTTTCTGACTTCGCACCAATAGCAACCAAGAGCGTTATTGATATATCTGATCTTTTCTGCTACTTCTTCTTTTTTGCAACCAACATATACGAGAAAAGCTGGTTCTGTTTCAGTGGCATTTCCCCAATTATGTTTATCTATTTTTGCCTCACAAATAGCAACGCTTTTGCATAGTTGAGTTACTTGGAAGTTTCCATGAGGAGAAACTTTTAAAACTGAATCGTTTAACATAAACAAATACCTCTTTGATAGGGGTTAAGCCGAGGTTGAAACTTTGAGCGGTGTCTGCCTCGGTTAATCTAATTATAATATGGCTGCCGCACAAAATCCAGGAGAATATTATATGGCTGCCCTTTTATAAATAACTTGTGCTTATGTGTGGCTGCCATGTTATCATAAAAATAAGATTTAGAAAGAAAACATTATGCCCCGACCTGGTGGAAATCCCGATATCGCAAAATATGGCTTTAAGCCCAAGCATGATTGGGCCGAGCCTTGCAACGAAAGGATGCAAATAAGAATGCCAGCTAGCATGAAGGCAGCCATCAAAGATGGACTAGTTAAGGATTGGCAAGAAGTAGCCAGACGGGCGATCGCAGAAGAGATAGAAAAGGCACAAAGCCCCCAAGTGAAAAACTAGAAAAGGGACAACTGAGAAGCCCCAGTAGCGGGGACACCCAGCCACCAACAACCACCACCGCTACGAAAAAACCAAGCAACAAAACCAGACACAGCAAGGGACACAGCCACGGAGGGGGTTAGTTATTTTTATCCGATTGAAATTAAAATTTTCTACCCATTAACACGGTCGTCTGTGCGACTAGCGTGAATTTTTTTTTCGCCCAACTTTGAGCGCGCGACGTTTAAATTTTGAATCCTGAAAAGAAAAAAAAACGCGCAGACGACTGCCCCACCGATAGCTTTTGTCTTACTTATGGGGGTGGTTGGGGCGGGAAGTGAGTGCGGAGTGGCGGGGGTAAGTTTAAGTGATTAATTTGTGTTTTTATGATTAGCACCCCCGCC
>JBFRWL010000330.1:0-3746 GCA_051439565.1 Prochloraceae cyanobacterium | reverse complement strand
GTTCAAAGGCTTTCTCATAATTTTCCTGAGCTTCATCAAACCGCTCACATTTTGCTAACATGACTCCAAAACTATCATAAGCATTTGCTAGGGTGTACATGTCGGCAGGAGATTCATTTTCTAATGCAGTAACAACTTTCTCTATAAGGTTTGCTCCCGTCTCATAATCCTTTCGTTTATTGGCAATTTGTGCCATCCCCTTCAAAACTTCAGCAAGTAAATTCACATTTGCCGCCGATTTTAGCGTCGTATTGCTCATTATCTGCTCAAAAATCAGTTCTGCCTCGTTAATTTCACCACGTTCTAAGTAAACAATTGCCTTATTCACCATTGCAAGTACTAAGGAAGACAGCTCCTCAGGATGTTTTGATTTGAGAATATTGATGGCCTCATCTAGGATTTCAATCGCCTGGCTGCTCTTATTATTACGCAAGTAAGCAGCCCCTAAGATATTGAGACTATTTGCATAAGCAAGTGAACTTTTCGAATTTGTTGGTGATAGTGCGAATTCCCTAATCTTAACAGCCTGTGTGGCAAATTGTATTGCCTCCTGGTAATGGGCACGCATATTAAGATAATCTGAGATATTTTCCAAGAACGCTGCCACAGAATCATTGTTGACTTCCTCGGCAAGGACAGAATATGCTACAGAGCGAGCGTGGGCGAACCATCCCTCGATAAAGTTCCAACGGGATGACTGATTTTTCGCCCGCAAGAATAATTCTAGGATTGTTGACCAAGAGATGAGACGGGCATGAAGCTCTTCTTTACTCATAAAATTTCGCATCGCCATCTGGACAATACGATGAACACGGATTGTTCCCTTTTCATGGTTTACTGTGAGTAAAGAGTATTTTTGCAGTGTATTTGTCAGGTTCAAAAAACTTGAGGTGAGAAGCGTTTTGTCCTGAATGCCAGGAAGACGAATAGTAAGTGGATCATCAGAAGCGATTGCTAACATCGTTAATGCTGCAATACAGTTTGATTCAGCAGATAAAAAAGCGATAAATTCGAGTAAGATTATTGCCTGAGGAGATCTCTTTTGTACTGCTTCAAATGCAAGCTGACAAACTGTTTGAATGGAATGATCATAGTCAGTTGCATGATCAAAGTCTTTTGGTAATACCGGTAAACCGTATTTGTGAAGTAATTCATTGTAGTCCTGGAATGAAAGACCTATGTTTTTGATGTAAGCACCTGCCTGCTCAAGTGCAATAGGTAAGCAACCTAGTCCTTGAGCAAGTTTCTGTACGGCAGATTTATCTTCCTTGGATGTAATTTCTCTCCCTGCAAACTTCAGCACGAAATCAACAGCAGTTTCAAGAGAAAGTGGATTAACTGGGAGGATTTGAGCATTAGGAAAGGCAGAAAATTCTTGGTACTGTGACGTAATAAGTAACTTTCCCTGCTTAGCTATAGGAAGAACTGCCTTAAAACGCCCTGGTGTCCAACCTTTCTGAAAGTCAGCTCCGTCAATTACTAGTAGCCAATCTTTGTTCACTTCATCGTTCATCCACCGTTTAAGCTCTTCAAGAATGTATGATGCATCCTCCATATGTCTTACGGAGGGTATAAGGGTGCATGCAAGTCTCTTTAAGCTGTCAAGGAAATCGGCTTCGCTTGCCCCACTAGACCAGAGTATCCTTGAATAGTTTTCTTGGTATCGCAAGACGTATTCTAAGGCGACCTGTGTTTTCCCGATTCCACCCATTCCAGTCAGAATAACCATCTGCTGGGCTGCATTTTTGCTGCTTAGGGCTATATGCACCTGTTCTAGGAGGCTCTCTCGGCCAACAAGGTATTCGGTTTTCGAACCCTCGGGAACCTGAATTAATCCTTTCAAAGCAATTTGGGAAAGGGTAATACCCGACTGATTTTTCAGAATTTCTAGAATGGCTTCCTTTTTAGTCAACGGCAGTTCTTCAATCTCTGTCAGTAGGGTTTGGTAATCCCAGATATCCTTGGAAACATCAAATGAGAACCTTTCCTCGAGAACATTGTCAATGCTCGGTTTAGAGTAAGTCTTTTGCTTCTCTGTCAGGATATAGATAATCAGGCGATCATATCTTTCCGAAAGAGGGGGATCAAATTCGTCGCGTTCCTTGAGGAATTGATTCAGAGTATGCTTTACTTTCTCAATGCCTGGTGTCGAAGTTACCTGGATTGCTACTCTAGCAATATCGTCAGCAAGATCAATACTGGGAAAGTTGCCGCTTGTTCCGACATCGAGGTTACGCAATTGGGAATAGCCGTAGATTTCTTTGAAAATTGGCACAAGTATATTCTGCGCGACCCGATTCAGATCTGTTCGATTAATTGCACTGAAAGCTTTTATCGTGGTAACGAAGTAGCTTAACTGGAAAGAAATCTCGTTTTCGATTTTGAGAGCATCCATATACCAATCCTTTTGGACAAATACTGAGAATAACCTGATGGTTATTCTCATGATAGCTATTGTAAAAAAGTTTGTCATTCTGGTTATTTCTTGCCCATCCGACAAAACTTCCCATTAAATAGGGATCTCTAGTTTATATTTGTCAACTTAAGGTAAATCAGTACTGCCCATTAAATAGCGATCGCATTCCCGAGCTACACCGCGACCTTCATTAAACGCCCAAACTACTAAACTTTGTCCCCGACGACAATCTCCTGCGGCAAATACCCCACGAATGCTAGTAGTGTATTGGTTATATTCAGCTTTGATATTGCTTCTAGCATCGCGATCTAATCCTAAAGAATCAAGTAGAGGTTGTTCGGGTCCCAAGAAACCCATTGCCAGCAAAACCAATTGGGCAGGGATAACTTTTTCTGTTCCAGGAACATGTTGGGGCGTAAAACGACCATTAGCATCTCTTTCCCATTGGATCTGTACTGTATGAACTGCTTTGACCTGTCCTTGTTCATCTCCTTCAAACTTGGTTGCCGTAGTAAGATATCCCCGAGGATCATCACCAAATTTGGCAGCAGCTTCTTCTTGTCCGTAATCCAGACGGTACACTTTGGGCCATTCGGGCCAAGGATTATTAGGAGCTCGTTCTAGGGGAGGTTGGGGCATGATTTCCAGTTGTTCCAAACTACGACAACCATGACGCACCGATGTACCCACGCAGTCAGTTCCTGTGTCACCACCACCAATAATTACCACATCTTTATCTTGAGCAGAAATCCCAGGATCTCTCTGTTCAAGAACTGCTTGGGTATTTTCAGTCAGAAATTCCATTGCAAAATGGATACCTTTTAGGTCACGCCCTTCGATGGGTAAATCTCTGGGTTTAGTCGCACCAGTGCAAAGTATGACCGAATCATATTCTTTGAGTAATTGGTCGGCAGGTAAATCCTTACCAATTTCGGTGTTGCAGATAAATTTAACGCCTTCTTGTTCTAAAAGTTCAAGACGACGCATCACGATCGCTTTTTTATCTAGTTTCATATTGGGAATGCCATACATCAGAAGTCCCCCAGGTCGATCTGCCCGTTCAAACACTGTTACCCAATGACCTGCCTTATTAAGTTGCGCCGCTGCACAGAGTCCCGCTGGTCCTGAACCGACGACAGCAACTTTTTTACCCGTGCGTTTTTGGGGTGGTTCAGGAGTAACCCAACCTGACTCCCAACCTTTTTCAATAATTGAATATTCAATATTTTTAATGGTTACTGGTGGATTATGAATCCCTAAAACACAAGCACCTTCGCAGGGAGCAGGACAAACCCGACCAGTAAATTCGGGGAAGTTATTGGTCTTATGC
>JBFRWL010000329.1:0-4364 GCA_051439565.1 Prochloraceae cyanobacterium | reverse complement strand
CTCCCAGAGGGTTGAGCACAATATCGACAGGACTGCCATCGGGTAGATAGGGCATATCTTCCACTGGCAAGATCCGAGAAATAATTCCTTTATTCCCATGACGACCTGCCATTTTATCTCCCACTTGAATTTTCCGTTTTTGCGCGACATAAACTCTGACAACCATATTGGCACCAGGGGGTAGTTCGTCTCCTTGTTCTCTGGTAAATACCCTCACATCAACTATGCGACCTTTTTCTCCATTAGGCACTCGTAGGGAATTATCTCGCACATCCCGCGCTTTTTCGCCAAAGATGGCTCGCAGTAGTTTTTCTTCGGGTGGTTGATCCGATTCCCCTTTAGGAGTCACTTTACCAACCAGAATATCCCCGGCTTCTACCCAAGCACCGATATGGATAATTCCCCGCTCATCGAGGTTACGCAAGGTGTCTTCTCCCACATTGGGAATTTCTCTGGTGATTTCCTCCGGACCTAACTTGGTTTGTCTAGCTTCGATTTCGTATTTTTCAACGTGAATACTAGTGTAGTAATCTTCGTAAACCAACCTTTCACTAATCAGAATCGCATCTTCGTAGTTGTAACCCTCCCAAGGCATGTAGGCTACGGTCACATTTTGTCCTAAGGCTAATTCTCCTCCTTCGGTTGAAGAACCATCTGCGAGAACTTGTCCTGGAACTACATCTTCCCCGACGTAAACTAGAGGACGTTGATTGAGGCAAGTATCCTGGTTAGAACGTTGATATTTTTGTAGTTTGTAAACCATTTCTTGCCCTGGTGCAGGCGCATGGGGATCATTTTCCCCTTCAGACACCTTGACTCTGACTACTTCGGCGTCTACATAGCTCACGATGCCAAAGGTACGAGAAACTACAACCATACCCGAATCTCGGGCTGCTTGCGCTTCTAGTCCTGTGCCCACTAGAGGTCGTTCAGGACGTAGTAGGGGAACCGCTTGACGCTGCATGTTAGAACCCATCAGAGCACGGTTAGCATCATCATGTTCGAGAAAGGGAATCATGCTGGTTGCTACGGAAACGATTTGGACTGGCGAAATCGCGACGTAATCAACTTCTTGAGGACTACAAGTAGAAAATTCCTGACGGTAACGAATGGGAATTGTTTCTCCTAAGATGTAACCATCAGTATCTGTGGGGATGTCTCCTGGTGCTACCCGCAAATCATCTTCTTCGTCAGCTGTCAGATATACCGCTTCTTGGTCGCGTAACACTCGGCCGTCTTGCACCCGATAGTAGGGAGTGGCAATAAAACCATAGGGTGTAACTCGGGCATACGTAGCCAAAGAACCTATTAAACCAGCGTTAGGTCCTTCAGGCGTTTCGACAGGACAAATGCGGCCATAGTGAGAAGGATGAATATCTCGTACGGCAAAGCCTGCTCTTTCTCTGGTTAATCCTCCTGGTCCTAAAGCTGAGAGGCGACGTTTATGGGTTAATTCCGCCAGAGGATTGGTTTGATCCATAAACTGGGATAGTTGGGAAGAGCCAAAGAATTCTTTGATCGCTGCTACTAAAGGTTTCGGGTTGACTAAAGCTGCCGGAGTCAAACTATCGGCTTCACTGACCGTCATCCGTTCGCGAATAATCCTTTCTAACCTGTTCAAACCTACTCTAACTTGATTCTGTAATAGTTCACCTACCGAGCGAACTCGACGGTTTCCTAAATGGTCAATATCATCAGTACTGCCGGAATCAAATTCCAAGCCAATCAAGTAATCGATCGCGGATAAAATATCTGTTGGGGTAAGTACTCGTATCGTCTCTGGGACGGTTAAGCGCAGTTTTTTGTTGAGTTTGTAACGCCCAACTTTCCCTAAATCGTAGCGTTTGGAATCGAAGAAACGCGATTCTAGCAGCTGTTGTCCGCCATTGACTGTCGGTGGCTCCCCTGGTCGTAGTTTACGATATAGCTCTAACAAAGCATCTTCTTCACTGGGGTTTCCTTCTTTATCGAGAGTTTTTTGATAAAAGTCAGGGTGACGTAAACCATCGATGATTTCATTGTCACTTAAGCCAATGGCTTTGAGTAATACTTGAGCGGATAATTTACGGGTTTTATCGATTCTAACCCAAACTAATCCATTTTTATCGGTTTCAAATTTCAACCAAGCTCCGCGATTCGGGATCAAGGAGGCAGAATAGGTTCTGCGACCATTTTTATCGGTTTCTGCCTTGTAATAAACCCCTGGAGAGCGCACAATCTGATTGACAATTACCCGTTCTGCGCCATTGATAATGAAAGTTCCCCGATCTGTCATCAGTGGCAGATCGCCGATAAATACTTCCATTTCATTGATTTCACCGGTTTCTTTATTGATGAGGCGAGTCGGGACGTACATTTGGACGTTATAGGTGCTATCTCGCCGTTTAGCTTCATCTACATTATATTTCGGTTCTTTAAGGCGATAATTTTCACCAATGAAATGTAACTCATATTTTCCCGTATAGTCAGCAATGGGAGAAAAACTATCGAGTTCATCGATCAAACCTTGTTCTAGAAACCAACGGAAACTAGAACGTTGAATTTCAATCAAGTCTGGCAGCAGAGTATGAGATAGATTGGTCATGAGGATTTTTGCTAATGATTTTTGGCTGATCTAGAGTAGGAGTTGCTAACAGCTAGCAAGAGGTCGCTGCGCTAGGAGTCAAGCAACTGGGGGTTGGTCGAGCATTTCTCTTGAGGTTAAGGTTAAACAGTTGGCAGGCATTGCTCGTGGTTTGTTGAGCAATGGTTTCGGAAGTGACTCCTCTTAAATCTGCTAAACAATCTGCTACATAGGCAACATAAGCTGGTTGGTTAGGTTTTTTGCCTCTTTTCGGTACTGGTGCTAAAAAGGGACAATCGGTTTCTATTAGTAAGCGATCGCTGGGAACTATTTTGGCTGCTTCCTTGATTTTGTGAGCATTTTTAAAGGTTACAGTCCCACTAAAACTAATATAGAAGCCCAGGTCTAAGAACCAGGAGGTTTCTTCTGGGGTTCCTCCCCAACAATGCATCACTCCTCTAATGGTCCCAAACCTAGCGATAAAACTCTCAATCTGTTCTTTTAAACTTAAAGCCGCATCTCGACAATGGATAATTACTGGTTTATCAAGATCCTTGGCAATCTCCAGTTGGGCCTGCAATGCTAGCGTTTGCTGTTGATGATTTTCCGCTTTAAAAAAATCTAGTCCTGTTTCTCCGATAGCGACTACTCGACTATCAGAGCTGGCTAAACTTCTAATTTCTCGACCAGTCTCATCGTTCCATTTATCAACATCCAAAGGGTGTAAGCCAACTGCGAATGACAATTCAGGGAATTGATCTGCTAGAGATTGGATTCCCTGAAATTCACTTGGTTCTACACATGAATGTACTAGATGAATGACCCCTGCTTCTTGCCAATTTTTGCGGAATGAACTGAGATCTCCCTGAAAAACATCAAAGTTGATGTGAACATGGGTATCAATTAATTGCATAAGCTCAGGTATTTGTGTTTTTTAGCCCGAAAGTCAATTTTTTCTCGAGCTTGGGAGTTGATCTTTTGGATCAACAAGCTCATATTGAGAGATGATGACCCAAATTAATTTTAGGAGGCGGCAGCTGCCACTTTTGCTACGGCTTTGGCGATGCGAGATTTTTTCCTGGCACCGTTATTGCGGTGAAGTACTTTACGCTTGACGGCTTTATCAATTTTGCTATAGGTTGCCGACATCGTTTCTTGAACTACTGCCATCTTTTCTGGAGTCGGTTCTGCTGCATAGCTATCAACCGCATTTAAGGTTTTTTTTATAAGGCTTCTTAATGCAGATTTATAAGCCTTATTCCGCAGTCTATTACGTTCTGCGATCGCGATTCTTTTAATTGCTGATTTCGAGTTAGCCACAGTTTTTTTCTACGGAATAATCTTTTTTGTGAATAATTGGATATTTTATCAATAAATCAGAATTCTAATTTTAACAGAATTTAAGAATTTGCGTCAATCAATTTTCCTGGTCCCTGGCCTTGTCTTGATAGACAGGCAAATCAAACCAAAAAGTGGTGCCGACTCCCACATCGCTTTCAATATGAACCCGACTATTATGCTTATCGATAATATTTTTGACAATCGACAGCCCTAAACCTGTACCCTCTAAGGTATGCACCCGATTTTCGACGCGGAAAAAACGCTCAAAGATTGCTTCTTTATCTTCTTGGGGAATGCCAATTCCTGTATCAGCAACTTCAATTCTGACTTGACCTGTTGCTCCCTTCTTGGAGGCTCGATATGCGCGAAGTGTAACTTTTCCTCCAGAGTTGGTAAATTTAAGAGCATTGCCAACTAAATTGGTAAATACTTGTAAAAGTAAGTCATAATGACCTAAAAC
>JBFRWL010000328.1:0-2526 GCA_051439565.1 Prochloraceae cyanobacterium | reverse complement strand
CCACCTCCTTCTACTTCATTCCGCTCCGCTCCATGGAAGCTCCAGTCGGTTCCAGGCTGCTTGAAAAAAATTACGGAGTATGAGAAACAATCAATAAAAATATACTCAAATATGGTTAAATATAGTTAAATATTTCAATCAATAAATTTCATTCTATGAGATAATATAAATATCAATTGAACCAAAACAATGAGGCAAGTTGAGAGACATATAGTTAAAGAAACTAGTCCGCTCTGGAAACAGATAGAAAACTTAAGTTTTCTATCTAAAAATCTTTACAACTATGCCAACTATTTAGTTCGTCAATCCTTCATATTTGACAAAGTTTACCTTGGATTTAATCGGGTTTATCATTTAGTCAAAAACCATTGGGACTATCAAGCTCTGACGAGAAAAGTAAGTCAACAAGTCCTGAAAGTATTAGATAAAAATTGGCAGTCTTTTTTTCAAGCAAATAAAGCTTATCAAGAAAATCCTGACAAGTTCAAGGATTACCTGATAAGCGTAAAGCTAAAGCATCTCTTGCTTGTTCTCGATCGTCAAAATGAATTTTTTCGGTGCCAAGAATTTGGTAATCTTCATGACCTTTGCCAGCAATCAAGATACCGTCTCCTGGTTTTGCCTCTCTAATAGCGGTATGAATTGCCTCACGGCGATCGCAGATAACGATCGGTTGTACAGATTCTGGAATTCCGGCCAAAATATCTTGCAAAATTCTTTCTGGGTCTTCGGTACGAGGATTATCCGAGGTAACAACTGCTACATCAGCGAGATCGGCAGCAATTTTCCCCATCAAAGAACGTTTGGTGCGATCGCGATCGCCACCGCAACCGAACACGCAAATCATCTTACCTTGAATAAAGGGTCTAGCTGCAACCAGTAAATTCTCTAAACTGTCAGGCGTGTGAGCATAATCTACAATGACGCTAATATCTTGAGAGCGATCGATTTCTACCCTTTCCATCCTTCCGGGAACGCCAGGAAATTGAGGCAAATGCTTTAGGACAGCCTCTAAATCTAAATCTAGGTGCAAAATTGCTCCTACTGCTGCGAGGAAATTAGCTATGTTATATTGACCCACTAAGGGCGATCGAAAAGCTGTTTCGCCTTTGGGAGTATGTAAAGTACCACTGACCCCATTGGGTTCGTAAGTTAAGTTACTGGTATAAAGATCGGCACTAGAGTCGCTGACACTATAACTCCAAACCCGATCGGAATTGAGACGATCGATTAAACGTTGTCCGTAGGGATCGTCTCGATTAACGATCGCTCTACCCTTAAGATAATCAGAACTAAATAACAAGGATTTTGCGGCAAAATAATCTTCCATATTCTCGTGGAAGTCTAAGTGGTCTTGAGTGAGGTTAGTAAATATTGCTACCTCAAAAGGACAAGTTTTAACCCTACCTTGTGCTAAAGCGTGGGAACTAACTTCCATCACAGCATATTTACTTCCGGCTGAGAGTGCTTCTGCTAGTTGTGCTTGCAGTTCGACGGCAAAGGGGGTAGTGTGTATGGCAGTTTGTTCAAATCCAGGCCAACGGGTGTATAAAGTTCCCAATAATGCGGTTGGCAATTGAGATTGAAGCAAGAAAAATTCAATTAAATGAGTGGTAGTAGTTTTACCATTAGTTCCCGTAATACCTACCATTTTTAACTGCTGTGCTGGATAAGCAGAAAAAGCTGCGGCTACTGCTGCACAGGCATTAATCATATCTGGGTTTTGAATCAGGCAATCTTCTGCTGTTGGCGGGTATTTGCCTGCAGCTTGAGGAGAAATAATCGCGGCGATCGCTCCTTGCGCGATCGCGCTTTGCCAAAACTCTCCCCCATCTACTCGGGTTCCTGGCATTCCCAGGAATAAATCTCCTGGTTTACAGGCATGAGAATTAGTAGACAGTCCCTTTACTTGCGCTTCTAGTGCTGGATGTTCCGGGATTGACAATAGACCAGGAACTTTGGTTAATAACTCGTGCAGCTTCATCAGATGTGACATTCTCCTACACTAACTCTTCGAGTATAGTGTAGGCTTCCCAAACTCTTAACTCCTAAGTATCCTTGCTACATTAATCTTTTATTTATTATTAATTGAGTAAATATTTTTGTAACATTCGCTCTATTTGCTTTACTGAGGCGCGAGGAGAAGGACGAGGTAGAGGTTGTTCTTTTCCTTGGCGATCTTGGCATAGTACTGGCACTTCATACTGATAGGCTGCAAACCAATCTTCGCGGCTGGTAATGTCTCGTATTTCCAGTTCAAAGTCCAGATTTTCGATTTTTTCTAACTTTTCTTGCAGTCCCTCACACAGATGGCAATCGGGTTTGCTATACAGAATTAACCGCATTTACGTGATTCTTGTTTAGTCTACTTTAGTATAAGGGTATCTCCTGCTGCAGAACAGAGAAACGGAGGAGCAGCTAAACAGCAAGCCTCCCAGCTCCCTTTGACTGGTACTCCCAACAGTTGACATAAAGCTCCTCCTCTTTCTAATTGATGGTAGCGACAAAACTGACAATGAATTAAGT
>JBFRWL010000327.1:0-3032 GCA_051439565.1 Prochloraceae cyanobacterium | reverse complement strand
TGGCTAAACCTAGATAATGAGATGAATGTAACAAGAGTTCCGCCAATTCAAGCCATTCTTTCTGATTCAGGTTTAGATCTTGAGGACAAGCCGCATAATCCAGGTCTAGAATAGTAGAACGACCGTTGAGTTCACGGAAAACTCGGCATTCTGGAGCAAGAAAAGGTGTCAGTCTGCGAAAACGTTTAATTGCCTCCTTTTCTAAATCGTGACTCGTACAGTTGAATGGTGAGTTTTTGGCTGCCATCATGAACCTCCCTCCAACTAGAAATAGCTACTTATATTTTTATTGTAGGCAGTGGGGAATTACTTTTTAAATTGGCCGACATATCTCTTATTGATTAAAGGCGGGAAAGCTGCTCTAGAGTTAAGGTTTTGTTACGATCCCATTGCACTTGAGTAGCAAATCTGGTTCCTTCTCGATTTAGGAGTTCTCTCATCCAAAGAAGATCGGCAGTTGGGGCTAATCGCAGTCTAAACTTTTTAATCTGAGTTGGAATCATCTTGAGATTAACAAGTTTTCCCGAAGAGGAATCGCGGGTGGCAAAATACATTAAGCCGAGATCGTCTCGATAAGCTTGATAACCAGTGATTCCTTCATAATCATTGAGTAAGTCGCCGCAACCATAGATAATTAGGCGCTGACGATAAATTTCCATCCCTTTAACATGGTGGGAAGAATGTCCGTGAATCAAATCAACTCCAGCATGGTCGATGAGTTGATGGGCAAATTCGATCTGTTCTCGGGGAATTTCATAACCCCAATTGTCTCCCCAATGAAGAGAAGCGATAACTAGATCTCCTGATTGTTTAACTCCCTCGACTTGCTTCTGGATCTGCTCAACTGTAGACTCGGATAAGTTCGGCAAGAGATTAACTCCCGAACGCTCTTGACCCGCAGCCCAACTGAGAGGAATACCGCTAGAGGTTACGCCAAAAGAGAAGATGAGCACTCTGCCTCGACCCTTGATTTCTATAATGGCTGGAGTTTGGGCTGATTGCCGATCTTGACCTGCTCCAGCGATTTTAATCTGCGCTGTATTTAAGGTAGTTAGGGTTTCTTCCAGACCAGAATATCCCCAATCGAGAACATGGTTGTTAGCCAGGGAACAACAATCAATTGTGGCTGCTTTCAGACAGGGAATATTCTCAGGATTCATGCGATAGTTAATCCCTTTTCCCGGCCAATAATCGTTACTTGTGGTGATACTGGTTTCGAGATTAATTAGTTTCACATCTGGTGCTATTTGCTGCCATTGCTCTAGGGCATCTCCCCAAATGTAACTAAAGCTCACTGGGGCGGGAATCGAACCGTTGACTTGTTCGGCAAGTTTGACATATTCCCTAGCATCGCTCAGATAAAATTCGGGGATAAAAGGCTCACTCGGATGAGTCAAAATTTGGTCAATACCCCTTCCTGTCATCACATCACCGCCGAGAAATATGACGATGAGATTCTTTTGTGACTGTTTGCTCCAAGACATGCTTCAACTTGAGAAGATAAATTAACTTTTATGGGCAGCTATATTTTTGAGTAATCATGATGTTGATTTTTTGGGTATGGATAACCTCTAAATTTATTATCCCAATTTTTACCCGTATGACTCCCGTAAATTCCATTTATCCTTGGTAGGAAGAAATTAACTGCGATCGCGAATGGCAATTATCTGGGATCAAAAAGTAGGCAATATGTACTATTGAATGCTAAACTTAGCTCTAGGAGCAAAAAAATGAATAAAGAGCGAGATAAGCTAATCAAGCAAATGGAAGAATGGGCGCGGCAAGTGGATCGCTTTTTTACCTTTACTACCGATCCAAGAAGCCGTTATTTACCCCTTTATGCGACTGTCTTCTCTGATTGTAGGAGGCGAGCTCTGGGTAACAATGCTCGATGAGACTCTCTTGACTCAGAAAGTCATTGCTCTATTTTGGTATCAGGGAGCAGCAACTGAAGAGTTAGATCTGCTAGCCTTGGGCAAAACAGGAACGGCTGCTCAAGTATTGGGTTTACTGAGACTTCCCGGGGGCAGCTTACAATTACACGTGCAGGGGCTAGCTCGCATTCAGCTAGAACAGGTGACCCAGACTGAACCCTATCCCCTAGCTAAAGTTCAAGTTTGCGATCGCCAAGTAGCATCGAGCGTCGAACTAGAGGGCTTAGCTCGGTCTGCCCTAGGTCTATTTCAAGAGGTAGTAGATCTAGCTCCTTACCTATCAGAGGAACTAGTCTCGGCAGCTAGCACAATTAAAGATCCGGCTACTCTTGCTGATTGCATTGCTGCTACCATCGGGCTAAAACTAGAAGAGCAGCAGCAAATTCTCGACAGTTTAGATGTAAAAGAACGGTTACGGCAGGTTGTTTCTATCTTGAATCGAGAAAAGGAGATTTTGACAGTCGGGCAGAAAGCCCAACAAGAAATGGCTCAAGCCCAAAGAGAATATGTCCTGCGCCAACAGCTAGAAACCAGTCGCCGCGAACTAGGAGAGCAAAACGAGCAGGAAGCAGAGATCGACAAGCTCCGTCAACAGTTAGAAGCGAAGGAACTACCCTCCGAAACCTACAAAGAAGCAGCACGAGAACTAGATCGACTGGCTCAGATGGTACCTGCTGCGGCGGAATACACCATGGTTCGCACCTATCTAGATTGGATACTAAGCCTGCCTTGGAACATTAGTACGGAAGATATTCTCGATTTGACTAGGGCGCGTCAGATATTGGACGAAGATCATTATAATCTGGACAAAGTTAAACAACGTATCCTGGAATATCTGGCGGTGCGGAAGTTGAAACCAGAAGCCAAAGGACTGATTCTCTGCTTTGTCGGACCTCCTGGTGTGGGTAAAACCAGCTTAGGTCAGTCGATTGCCCGAACTTTAGGTCGTAAATTTGTTCGCTTTTCCTTGGGCGGGATGCGGGATGAAGCTGAGATTCGAGGTCACCGCCGTACCTATATTGGCGCTTTACCAGGACGCATTATCCAGCAATTGCGGCGTGCTGAGTCCAACAACCCAGTTTTTATGCTTGACGAGGT
>JBFRWL010000326.1:0-8208 GCA_051439565.1 Prochloraceae cyanobacterium | reverse complement strand
GTATAAGAGACAGGTGTTAGGTGTTAGCTGATTGTTGATTGCTGATTGCTGATTGCTGTCGGCGGTTGTCTGTTTCCCCTCCCCCACTCCCCACACTCCCTTCCCTATCGTCTACATACCGAAGTCTCGTTTGAGTTGCACAACCCAGGCTTTGACTCTTTCGTCTGTTAACTCTGATTGGTTATCTTCGTCGAGAGCAAGACCAACAAATTTGCCATTTTTCAGGGCCTTTGATGCCTCAAATTCATAACTATCTGCGGGCCAATAACCAACTGTTTGACCGCCTCTTTCTGCAATTTTTTCCTCGAGAATTCCCATTGCATCTTGGAAATTATCTCCGTAACCTACCTGGTCTCCAGTGCCAAAATAAGCGACTTTCTTACCACTAAAGTCAAGATTATCTAGCTCATCATAGTAACCTTCCCAGTCACTTTGCAATTCACCTATATTCCAGGTAGGACAGCCAATAATTATGCATTCATACTCGTCAAAATCACCATCTTCTACATCGCAAATATTGTACAATTGGACCACATCTTCACCACCCAACTCTTTTTGAATTTGTTCGGCTACTGTTTCAGTTTTACCTGTTGTTGAACCGTAGAATAGAGCAATATTTGCCATTTTTCCTCCTCGTAAATTTAAGTTAAAGTTTGCACAAATGATAAGGAACAATTCGAGTTAGTGTTTCACAACTGAAATAGCAATGCTATCTCTTTGTCTGTTGTTCTTTGCTTGTTGTAGAACTGGCATTTGCTGTCGGCAATTAAGACAAAACCAATAAATTCCAGTTCTATCTATTTGTCGGATAAGATGGTCGGAGCAACAAGGACAATTATTCATGGTTAATTCTCAATTTTTTCGTTTTTTAGTCCCCCACATCAATAGCTTGAAATGAGAATATCTGGCGCTTATTTGATTGAGATGAAAATCCTTGAGTAAATTGGGGTTAATTTTATAAGTTAACCCCAATACGTTGAGCGAGAACACCCTGTAAAAGTAGCTAATAAAATACTAGGATTAATGAGAGTAATTGTCAACTATTTTCAGAAAAAAAATTATGTGATAAAAATTAAATTTTACCAACAAAAAATTTTACTCTCTAAGCAAGCAAATAGAGTAAATAATAAGATATTTAGGTATTAGGCGTCGAGCAAAGTCTGAATAAATACATTCAGCAAATGAGCGCCTAATACCAAGTAGAAAAAGCTAGATCGTACCAGTAGCGATCGCTCGTAATAAATCGAGATTATTGATAATGAAATAGGCAAAGATTGCCCCGCCAGCACCGCCAACTAGAAAAGCAACAGTAAATTGATTCCAGCCCTGAGTAGTGATCAGAGACTCTGGTACATTTGGTCCCGATGCTGCGTACATTGTTTGGTATTTTTTACCAGCTTCTTTTGTGAAGGAAACGCGACCGTAAATAAACAGACCAGTACTCAGAATCATCACTAGAGAGATCGCGCAGAGCAAACCTACCAAGTTTGCCTGTTCTGAATTTCTTAACGGGCCTAATTTTATGAATGGCCCAATAATAAAATATCCGTGAGCCATACCAATTTCTAAGCCTCTAATGAGAGGAGAAAGTCCAGGACGATAAAGTGGCAGCTGTTGCAAAAAGTTAAAGGTAGAATCTGAGGAATTTAATGGCGTTGCTAGATTACCAACTTCGGGGTCGCTAGCCATTTTAACTGGTAAACCTTTTTGGGTCTGATACCCTACTACTTCTGCTCTAGCCCGAACAGCGTGCCATAAATGACCCAATAAGAATAAGATGCCGAAGGCGAAGTGGAAAGTTGCTAACCAACCACGGGCACTCACTATCCCAGTATCGCCTTTGAGGATGCCAACTGGTCCGTAAAAAACTTCCGGATAGACAGTATTGTTGACACTGACAAAGTAAGCGGCAAAAATACCCATATAGGCGATCGCGCCCAAACTATAGGACAGATAGGCTTCTCCCGAGTAAACCAACACCCGACGCGCCCAGCCCAAAGGCTTAGTTCCTACGTGCCAAAAACCTCCTAGGATGCAGATAGAACCAATCCAGATATGACCTCCCACCACATCTTCTAGGTTATCTACAGCCGCCATTCCTTCTTTACCAAATGCTCCAAAAAGGTAGCCAAAAATTCTAGCGGGATTAATAGTTGGAGCGACGATGACTCGAACATCTCCACCAGTACCAGCCCAAGGGTCAACAATCCCCCCCCAGAACATAGCTTTAAATACCAGCAGCCAAGCACCCAAGCCCAACAGCAGCAAGTGAATGCCAATGATGGTAGTCATCTTGTCACCATCTTCCCAGTCGTAGCCAAAAAAGCCAGCAAAGGTGCGATTTTTCTCCAACACCTCTGGTCCGAGGAGAGAGTGATAAATACCGCCTGCTCCCAGAACAGCTGAAGAAATCAGATGCAGTACACCAATGACGAAATAGGGATAGGTGTCAACAATTTGACCTCCTTCGCCTACACCAAAACCTAAAGTTGCTAGGTGAGGCAGTAGAATTAACCCCTGTTCGTACATGGGAACGTCAGGATTATAGCGAGATATCTCGAACAGAGTGAATGCTCCTGCCCAAAGTACAATCAGACCTGCGTGGGCTACGTGGGCTCCGAGTAGCTTACCCGACAGTTCGATAAAACGGGTATTGCCAGACCACCAGCCCACCTCTGGGATTTTATTTTGGTTGGGACTTTCAGCAGTAACTGCTGTCATTTCTAGTCTCCTTGAAAATTATTACTATTAAAGCTAAACTTGCAGTTTATCTAGTCAATAATTAATGAAAAGAACTTTCATTAATTTTTAGGCGATCGGTTCGGGACTAACTTTGGCATCCTCTACCCGACCTTTGCGAAAATCAAAGCCAGCCGCCCGCAATGCGTGCCAGATATGACCTTGGAGGAAAAAGAAAGCTAAAAAGAAATGGCTATTAGCTAACCAAGTCCGCGAGGAAAGAAGAGTTGGGTTGACAGAAGTGAAGTAAGGGAAGATATCGAGCTTAATTGAAAGTGCTGGTCCGTAGAAAACTTCTGGGTAAACAGTGGTGTTAACTGAAACAAAGTAGCTAGCAATAAAACCCATCAGCGCTAAAGCCCCCAAACTATAAGCAAGATAGGCTTCTCCAGACCAAACAAAGAGCGATCTCGTCCAATCAAAGGGTTTAGTGAAGATGTGCCAAACGCCTCCACCAATTAACAGGATGCCAATCCAAATATGGCCTCCGATTACGTCCTCTAAATTGTTAACGCCAGCCAGCCAATTTTTTCCTACCACGCCAAATAAGTAGCCAAAAATTACTCCCGGATTCAGTGTTGGGTTAGTAATTAGGCGTACATTCTCTATCTCTGGGTCGTACAAACCACCAAAGAACATTCCTTTAGCCACCAACAAGAAAGCACCTACACCTAACAGAATGAGGTGAATGCCAATGATGGTGGTCATCTTGTCAGTATCTTTCCAGTCGTAACTGAAGAAATTAAAGCGATTGTGGAGATATTCAGGACCCAATAAGCTGTGAAAAATACCGCCAAAACCGAGAAAAGCCGAGGAAATCAGATGCAAAGCGCCAATGACGAAATAGGGATAGGTACTAATGACTTCCCCACCTGCACCAATACCCCAACCTTGAGTTGCTAAGTGAGGTAGAAGGATTAAACCTTGGTCGTACATGGGCTGTGTCGGATTGAAGCGAGATAACTCAAATAAGGTCATTGCTCCCGCCCAGAAAACAATTAGACCAGCGTGGGCAACGTGAGCGCCCAATAATTTGCCTGATACATCACTCAGGCGAGCATTGCCAGCCCACCAAGGATTTTCTCCGTAATCTTCTTTTACAGCACTCTCAGAAGCAGTTGTCATATTTCCCTCTAACTAATTGAGAATTAAATTCAATAAGATCATGTGATTAGCTTACCCCACTAGAAAATTATTGAGAATATTTTTTAGTACTTTTTCAGATTATCACAATAAATTATTATTATTATCGAAAGTATTATCAATAATTTTTACTGATAAATAGCAAGTATTTCAGCAGTAAAAATATTTTATATAGCTAAAACAACGGTTTTATAGCTTTTACAGAGATTAGACTGCCAAAACAAAATTTCTCTCCCCTCTAAATTTATTAAGAAAGTATATCAATAAGAGGCAAAAAAATTTTCATGCTGCACAATCGAGCTAAGCAAATGAGATTATTTGCTCAAAATTTGTAAAAAACCTGCAATAAATTGGAGGATATACTGTGCAAGCATACGGTAGTCCAGAAGTTAAGTACGACTGGTGGGCTGGCAATGCTCGTTTTGCCAAACTATCAGGCTTATTTATTGGTGCCCACGTTGCCCAAGCTGCTTTAATCACTTTTTGGGCAGGAGCATTTACTCTGTTTGAAATTTCTCGCTTAGACCCAAGTATGCCTATGGGCGAGCAGGGACTTATTCTGCTACCTCACCTAGCTACTCTAGGACTTGGTATTGGTGAAGGCGGCAAGGTCATAGATACTTATCCCTATCTGGTCGTGGGAGCAGTCCACTTAATTTCATCCGCTGTTTTGGGAGCGGGTGCTTTGTTCCACACCTTCAAAGGCGAACCAGACTTGAGCAAAGCCAAAGGTTTTGCCCGTAACTTCCACTTTGAATGGGACAACCACAAGCAACTAGGCATAATCTTGGGCCATCACCTACTTTTCCTAGGTTTGGGCGCTTTGTTGCTGGTAGCCAAAGCCATGTTCTGGGGCGGACTATACGATCCCTCGATCGCGGATGTACGCTTGGTAACCGAACCCACCCTCGACCCCCTGGTTATCTTCGGCTATCAAACCCACTTTGCTTCAGTCGATAACCTAGAAGATCTAGTTGGCGGTCACATTTTCGTTGGTATTACCCTCATTGCTGGTGGCATTTGGCACATTATTAAAGAGCCTTTCGACTGGGCCAAGAAACTCTTGATTTTCTCTGGAGAAGCAATTCTTTCCTATTCCCTAGGCGGTATTGCTCTAGCTGGTTTTGTCGCAGCTTACTTCTGTGCGGTTAATACCTTAGCCTATCCCGTAGAATTCTACGGCCCCGTCCTAGATGTCAAGCTGGGTGTTGCGCCTTATTTTATCGATACGGTGGAATTACCTCTAGGCATCCACACGTCTCGCGCTTGGTTAGCAAACACTCATTTCTTCCTAGCATTCTTCTTCCTTCAAGGTCATCTCTGGCACGCACTGCGAGCCATTGGCTTTGATTTTCGTAAAGTCACTAAAGCCTTAGATTCTGCAGCGACTGCTCAATAGTAGGCTTTGGCAATTTGACAAAAGAGAAGTTGCTTTCCTTAAGTGATAAGTGAAGCCAACTTCTCCAGCAAAATAGTTTAACACTGTCATTTTAGAGCTAATAGGGAGTCAGCTATTGACCTTGCTCCCTATCTCTTAATTTTTAAAGAGAAACGGAGAGACTGAACTATGACAACTACTTTCGATTCTGCTACGCCAATAGGTAAACCCCAATATCAATGGTGGGTAGGAAATGCCCGTCTCATCGACCTATCGGGTAGGTTACTAGGCGCTCACATCGCTCATGCTGGTTTGATAATGTTTTGGGCTGGCTCAATAACCCTACTAGAGTTGACTCGCTTGGTACCCAGTCAGCCGCTGTTAGAGCAAGGGCTATTTTTGCTACCCAATCTAGCTCGCTTGGGCTGGGGTGTAGGTCCAGGTGGTACGATCGTAGATACCTATCCCTACTTTGCTATTGGTATTCTACACTTAATCTCATCGGCTGTTTTAGGTGCAGGCGGTCTCTACCATACTTTTAGAGGTCCAGCTGTCCTCAAAGATGACAAGGGATGGGCAGCTAATTTTCATTACGAATGGAACGATCCTAAAAAGCTCGGTTTTATTTTAGGCAATCACCTAATTATTTTGGGACTGGGGGCTTTTCTGCTAGTCCTCAAAGCCATGTTCTTTGGCGGTATTTACGATCCAGCAATTGAAGATGTCCGCATTGTGAGCGAGCCGATCGTGAATCCTGTAGTAATTTTTGGCTACATTTTTGGCTTTAACCACGGAGTATGGAATCCCTTGGGTATGGCTAGCGTAGATAACCTAGAGGATGTTATTGGCGGTCATATTTGGATCGGCACTTTGTTAATTGGTGGTGGTATTTGGCACATAACTACCGAGCCTTTTAGTTGGGTTAAGCAGCGCGTTATTTTCCAGGGAGAAGCAATTCTTTCTTACAGTTTGGCTGGCGTAGCTTTAGCCGCTCTAATTTCTGCTTACTTTATTGCTTTTAATACTACCGTTTATCCTACTGAATTCTACGGTGCAGATCGGTCTGTGTTTGCAGGCATTCAAATTTTGCTGGGTTTAGTGTTTCTGGGGGGTCATACTTGGCACGCTCTCAGAGCTCGTACTCAAGGATCTATTCCTGAGAAATCGGACTATACTTTAGCATTTGTAGCTGGTTTTACCTTTTTGTTTGTGGCTGGCTCTGCTCTAGTTTTACTGTCCAATGTGTCAGTAGCTTAGCGATACTTTGGCAAAAAACTAGGCTGAAAAAGGGCTTAAAGCCCTTTTTTTTTGGGTAAAATTGCCAAAGTTACGTTAATTGAACATCCTGAATTATATTTCTACTTATAAATTTTATCCCCTGCCCAGCTGAGGAGAAGGTAAATGGTAAATTTGCTGAACCTCAGTAATTTCACTTTGTTTAACCTCACTTTGAGAATTTTTTAAAAGTTAATTCAGTAAAATCCTGGTGATAAAAATTAGTTCTTGTTTAGATAATTTGATTGTTAGTTCAAAAAGTTAATATAAATCCATACTATATTATGGGACTAAACAATTTACCTATTTCTTTACCAACCTCAGATAATTGTCTTGACCATCATAGGATTTTCTCAAACTATAATCCCCTTAATTTTTACTGTGTCCAAGAGGTGATGAACACTGAGGTGATTCATGCACCTATCAACACCTCGATGCTAAGTTTATTCGAGTTAATGAGCAGACATCACAGTACTTATGTAGTAATTGTGGATCGAGGGCAAGAAGAATCCGAGAATGAACAACAGGCTAATTTAGCTCCATTATTTATCCCTGTTGGCTTAATCACAGAGAGGGATATCTTTAAGTTTCAAATGCAAGGATTGAATTTAGAGTTGACCCAAGCTCAAAGTTGTATGAATACAACCTTAGCCTGTATTAGCCCCGATGAGGTCTTATGGAAAGCTTACCAACAAATGCGGCAGTGGCAAGAGCGGCAGTTGTTAGTAATTGGGGATCGAGGGGAATTACTGGGGATCGTTACTGATACCGCTATCCTGCAAGCCTTGGATCCAGCAGAGGCCTATGAGGTGACGATAACGTTACAGCAAGCAGTAGTCAAGCAGTCAGAAATACTTTTCCGAGAAAAAGAGCTGGCTGAAGTTACATTAAAATCCATGAGTGATGCTGTCATTACTACCGATTCACTCGGCCAAGTTAACTATCTTAATCCGGCGGCAGAACAACTAACTGGCTGGCAAAGTGACCAAGTCAAAGGATCAATCTTTTCTGAGGTTTTCAAGATTGTCAACGAAGTAACTGGGAAGCCAATCAAGAACTTAGTCGAAAAAGTCTTGCACTCTGGTCATAGTTTTAAATGCTCTAACCAAACTCTGCTAGTTGCTCTTGATGGGACTGAATATGCGATCGATCACTCGGCTACACCGATTCACAATCGTGAGGGTGAAATCATTGGTGTCGTGTTACTTTTTCATGATGTTACTGAATCTCGTAACTTAGCCAATAAATTATCCTGGCAGGCGACCCACGATACTCTGACAGGAATATTCAATCGAAGGGAATTCGAGCGACAAGTAATCGAGGCGATAGACGTTGCCAGGAAGAAAAATCAACAACATACACTCTGCTATATAGATTTAGATCAGTTTAAGGTAGTCAATGATATTTGCGGTCATCTGGCTGGAGATCGACTCTTATGTCAGTTAACTGCTATTCTCAAAAAGCAAATCCGTTCAACGGATACCCTGGCTCGTTTAGGCGGTGACGAATTCGGGCTTTTACTCGATCGATGTCCTCTTGAGAAGGGAACTCAAGTCGCAGAGATTCTCAGAAAGCTTATTCAAGATTTCCATTTCATTTGGCAAGACAAAACTTTTTCTGTAAGTGCCAGTATTGGCTTGGTCACAATTGATGGTAATACTCAAGATTTAACC
>JBFRWL010000325.1:0-24107 GCA_051439565.1 Prochloraceae cyanobacterium | reverse complement strand
ACTATCAACATGGAATTAACACAACAAAGAAATTGGAAAAACGCCGCTTTTTTGACCGCTGCTAAAAGTTTTTTAATCTGGAGTTTTACTCTAGGAGTTTCCTGGTTAGTTGTAGGGTTCCCATTAGTTTTTATTCTAGTAACTCTCGGAACTCTTGCAGTAGTTGTTTTGCACTCAGTGCTTCCAATTAGTGCTGTTTTAGTTGTAGCTAGCAGCATCATTGGCTCTAATCTTTTAATCATCCTGGCAGCGTCGGCAGTGCTCACTTTCAAGGGAGTTCACCCACACGAAGTTAGTTGGTTGAGTTGGTTAAATGGGAACGCATCTCCTAAATCAACTTCTGTCTATGCTACCTGTCCTCTCACCTGTGAGCTAAAGAACTAACCAATTAAAAAGTGTTTGGTTTGCCCTCATTTAAGTTTGAGAGAAGAAAAAAAAAAGATACGGTAGGGCAATTGAAGTAGGAAAGTTTGGGAGGACTAGTAAAAACAAAGTCCTTCTTATCCCTACTTTATTTTTTTATAGTTAATTCAAAGTTTTACAACTACTATTAAAATTAGAAACGATCCTCTGATTCCAAAAAACTATTGATAAATTTAATGAAATATCATGTTATTTACGACGGTAATTGCAATCTTTGCGTTACCTTCACTCAACTGTTGGAAAAATTCGATCAAGGCGAGTTATTTGATTACATTCCCATGCAAGACGAAAATACCCTCAAGCAGTTTGGCATTACAGCCGATGACTGTCAGATGGGAATGATTTTGATTGATGCCAAAACTCCAGAAAATCGCTGGCAAGGAAGCGCAGCAGCAGAAGAAATTACACGTCTGCTGCCAATGGGTCAGGGGTTTATTGCTGCTTATCGCGCTTTACCAGGAATTAAGTGGATGGGCGATCGCACTTACGAACAAATTCGCGACAACCGTTACAATTGGTTTGGCAAACGCAATTCTACCTACCACTCTGCTTATCCAATTGGTTGCGGTTTGGTAAATAAGTTAAATCAAGCTACAGGGCAGAGGGGCGAGAGTAAAATTTAAAAATATATTTAAACTATTAGGGTACTCTTCATCTAAATATGATTGAAGAGCGGTTTTTCTCCCAAAGGGCGAAAGACAAAAAACTTTTTTATTTTTAGGATTATCTAACCTTCTGCTTCTTGCCTTCCGCACCCTAGCGGTTAACCTTCTTCTCTCAGATGACGATGACTGGCTTCTACTGATACCAAGGTTTTGCTTCTGTACTTATCTCCACCAAAAGCTGCCAAGATTGCCTTGACAATTTTATTCAAGCTTACGAATCTAGTATCGTTCACTGGTTCTAAAGTTTGAGCGCAAACTTCATGCGGTGCCCAAAAGTGCTCTTCAAAGTCGTAGTATCCCATTGTTTCGTTCCAAATTGTTACTTTTATAGTCACCAAAAACTAAGTATTTATTCCCACAATTGAACCAAGAAATTGTCTCAATCTTTAAGGGACTAATTTGATTGACTGGCAAATCCTAAGTGTGATATTTATATACTTCCCTTAAATCTCATCTAAGTAACAGTTTTTAGTTGAAAATACTATCTTTGCTAGAGAGGCTTCCTAGATAAGGATATCAGGGACTTTACCCGTCAAACAAGCAACTTAACTTAAGCTTAAAGACTGAAATGCTCAAAAATCAGTTCCACCATATTGGAGAAATAAACTTTACAGTTTTAAAAAATATCTGATTAAGGTAATACTGTCAAACGTCCGCAGCAACTGAGCTGACTCAATTCTAACTTTAAACAATCTAGCTCTACTTGTGAGCCTAAATCTAATTGAAATTCATTAAAATTAACATTTAGTAAATCTGGCAAAATTTGAATTTGTAAACTATGAAGACACAATGTCTGAGGATTACCCAATGCCAGCCTACTGCGAATAATTACGGGGAGCGCATTTCTCTGTTCGTCAGTAAGAGTGCCTTTAAGGATTAATTTATCCAGGTTAATGGCAATTGCTTGCCAGCTTACTTGATAATTATCTAAAATTTTGTTTAGATTTTTCACACCTTTAGTTGCTAGCAAATTAAAGAGAAAATCTGTTAAAGCATTAGATAATAAAGGTGAGGCAAGAGATTTAGTTAAGTCGGCTTCTTCTAGTAACACCTTAGCTGTAACTGAAATTGGTTCTAATAGACGGAAAGGTTTGCCTCTGATAACTTGAGTAAGATTAATGCGGATATTTTCTCCTTGTAACTGAACTTGACCCAAATGAAGTCCTTGATAGACCGCACGACTACTAGCAAGGAAGACACCAGGAATATAACCCCCCAGAATTTGGCGATCGCCGCCATTAATTTTGACCTGCAGTTGTTCAATTTGCTCGACTTGCGATCGCAACCAAAGTTGTAAGGCAGGAGAAAGTATTTTACTAATAATTTTGCTGTGATTTGTTTTAGTCATCTTTAACAATGGCAGAAAGAGTGCAAAAAATTTTATCTCAGTGGGGTGTTGCCTCCCGTCGCCAAGCTGAGAAAATGATCTTAGCAGGGCGGGTGCGGCTAAATGGAAATATCGTTCAATTGGGGCAAAAAGCCGATCCAGCTAAAGATAGGCTAGAAGTAGACGGCAAACAAATTAAACCTAGCTTGCGCCCTCCATCGATCTATATATTACTTAACAAACCGACAGGAGTAGTTTGTACTTGCAGCGATCCGCAAAATCGTCCTACTGTCCTCGATTTACTACCCCGCGAATTCCGCCAGGGACAGGGAATTCATCCAGTAGGACGATTAGATGCAGACTCTACAGGTGCATTGTTATTGACTAATGACGGTCAATTTACACTCAATCTGACTCATCCTCGCTATCATCTAGCCAAGACTTATCAGGTTTGGGTCAAAGGTCATCCTTCTAAAGAAGTACTGCAAATGTGGCGTAAGGGTATAGTTCTTTTTGGTAAAAAAACCTTACCCGCTGGGATTAAAATTCTTAAGCGCCGCCAGGATAGAACTCTCTTAGAAATCGTCCTGAATGAGGGTAGAAACCGCCAGATCCGACGTATTCCTCAGTATTTTGGCTTTGAAGTTCTAGAACTGCACCGCACCGCCATCGGTCCAATTAAACTGCAATCTAGAAATCAGCCAGGATTGCTTAGTGGTCAGTATCGTTTTTTAACAGACCAGGAAATTATGGCTTTGAAAACAAAAATTTCAGGATAGTAAAACCCATCAAAATTCGCACAAGGGTACTGCGACCATAGCGCTAGCTTGGTCGTAGAGGAATTCCGCGCCTCCAATTACCGAAAAAGATATCTTGACTAATTTGTGTCATTTGTCCAAAAACTTGTTTAATGTTGGACTTTACACGGTGCGTCAATACTTTTTCACTGAGGGTAAATATCTTAGTTACGAGTCGAACTATCATCTGGACGTTTACACTGTTTGTTGTATAATGCTGCGCTAGCTAATAGAAAAACTCAGTATCAAAGATTCAACCACCTTTTCGCACTTCTAAAAGTAACATAATCGAAGTGTGTAGTTGAAAACAAAAGTAATTGTGGGTCTGCAGACCCGCCCTCTACCTTACTAAACGGTTTAGTTTGACAAATAGGGATGACAAGTTTTTCGCTTGTTATCACCAAAGAAATAAAAAAAGGCAGTAATTTGGCGCTAATTAATTGTTTTTTATTGAGAACGAGCGAAACTAATTAACCAGATAAAATATAGTATTTTTGGCAACATTAAGAAAAATGATTAATAGTCATTAATCTAGAATCAGTTAAGCTAGAAATTTGTTTTACTCCATTGATGATAACTACATGAATCCCTTGTAAAAGTATAAACTAATAAAGATAACCCCATTAACATGGCCATAGCTTCTATCCTTGACGGATTTTTTAGAAAAACAGAATCGGCAAAAAATAAAGTGTCTTTGAGAAATCTAAACCGATTTTCGGAATATTGTTGTCCCTTATATGCAGCAAGAATTTCCGAAGGATTCAAATTTTCTAAAACATTTGTAGCTAAGATAAAGCTAACAGCTTTCTTTCTTTCATCCTCGATTTTTTCCCGATTTAATTCTAAAGAAATCCTGGCTTTGTAAATAGTTTTTTTGTTTGATTATCTCTGGTCGTAGAAAAATTATTTAAAGTCAAAAGATGATTGAGGGCATTGCCCCCCAGGTGCTGTGAAAATGGAGAAAAGTCATCAAAATACAAGAGATTCTATTTTCTCATCTACCTGATCTTCTTGTTGCTGTTGTTGTTCTTTGGTATTACTTAGTTGCTGGGAGTCCGCACTCCCTTGAGCATCTCTCAGGGGCGGTTGTGCTTGTTCTGGTTGTTCGATATCCCCTAGTTGCTGAGAGTCTAAACTCTCATCAGTGGGGGTATCCCCATTTTCTAACTGGCGAGCATGGCTGTTGGTTTCACTTTCCGTTACCTTGACTGCCTCCGCGTCCATCATCTGATCGAACTCGGTAAATTGCTCGGAGAGTTCCAGCTCCATCGCTTTTGCTTGGGGATCGGGTGCTTCGGGAGGAACCACTTCGACAGGAACATGCTGGGCGGCTTCCGACAGTGACGGGGAATACTCCTCTTCCATTTGCTGATCGAAGTCTTGGAAGGTGGGCTCAAGTTCTAAAGCTTGCCAGTATTCTTGGCTCAGCGCCTCGGCTTCTCGATCCTGGCGCATTGATCGCAGTTCGTCACGAATGGAAACCATTCGATCAGCCAACACTTCCTTTCGTTCCGGTGGCTGCTGCTTCTGCCATTGTAGTTGCTGAACTTGATCGCGAATCTCCTGAAGTCGAGCTTCGAGAGCAGCAGACTGTGGAGACGAGTGCGCCGTTGGGGCTGGTGTTTGCCGGAGGGAGCGCACTTCCTGGCGTAGTGCTTCTACTTCCCTAGCAAGAGCGTCGGAGTGGGGAGAATCTTCGCTGGCGAACTCGGTCCCAGGAAAAACCTCGTCCTCGGTCTCAAAAGATTGGGCCTGAAAAGGTACGTCACTTTCTGCTATATCACCGTCCCAAGAACTGGCTTCGGCATAGTCTTCTTGTTGGACGGCGATGGGTTCGTCGAAATCGAAGGCACGGGACACCATTGGAGAGAAAGCGTCTCCATTGGAGATAATTTCAATGGGCTGGCCATCGTCGAAGGAACGCACTTGCCGGCGGGGGGGTTTTTGGAGCGAGCGTCGTTCTTGGGGTTGTTGGACAGCTTTTTCGAGATTGAACAAGAAACCAGAACCCGACGGCGAGGGGGGCAAGCTTGAAGGAGGGGGCGACGGACGATTTTTGGTAAGTTGTCGATCGAGCTCGAAGATGCGGTTGCTAGAGTTGGGTTTTTTCATCGTTGTTACTTCTAGGTCTTCAAATCAATCTTGGTAAAGTAGTAGGGATATTGCCAGCAGGCGAGAAGGTCACTATCGCTTTTTCTCCCCAAGGGTTGGCAAGCGGGTCGTCCTCCTTCTGTGATGCCTTGGCACTGGTTCGAGTCACAAAGCAGATCGCGATCGCTAGAGTAGACAGAAAAATTCTGGATAAAGCTGCCAGGAATACCAAAGTATCGACGAGGAACCCGCCGATCGCTGGTAGGTAAGCAACTAAGGCATTACCGAGGGAGTGGACAGACACAATCGGCTCTAAGGATCCTTGCTCAACGAGGGAACCGGACGGCAAAGTTTCAAGGCTGCATCCCTCGACAGCAATGGGTTCGATGCTGCTAAGAGCTATTTCCTCCGCTGTTTCGATCGGGGCTAAGGAAAGAGAGTGATTCTCCGTTTTCGGTTCCCCCTTGCCTATTGTGAGTTGTGAATTTTGAGACGGAGTTGCATTCATAGTGGCAATTTTCTCTTCTCCTGGACTTCTCTGTATCTCCTCGTGTCTCTCTTTAGATAACCCTTGCGAACGCAACTTGGTATGAAGGTTCATTGGAGGTGAGCGATCGGTTTTAGTCGAAGACTCCCCCAAGTTTATGTCGCGATCGAACTCGTCAAACCGTTCCTCTAATGTTTGGGCTGTTGCTAAAGACTGTTCTCGCGCCATTTCTCGATCGAATTCATCGAAAGAAACCTCCACTTGTACTTCTCCCAAGTCGAAGGAAGTCGCATATTTCATCTCGTCGCTGATATCACCGAAGGCGACATGAAATCCATTTTGGTGGGAATTATTTTCACTGGGAGAAGCCTCAATCTCCTCTTTGCCGAGACTCTGCGAGATCGCTTCTGCAAAATTCAGTTCGGGTTCGATTGCTTCTAAAGTCGATCGATGTCCGTTTTGATGCGTCAAAGCGGTTTCGGCAATCCTCGCGCCATTGAGATCGCCATGATCGGACAGTGGAGTGAGGATTTCTGGTTCTAATTTTGGCGCGAGTCTTAACTGAGGTAAATGGCTCGGTGGTAACCGATTCCCTTGGCGATCGCTTGAATATTCTACTACGATAGGGTCTCCGGTATCGAAAACATAGGCTGTAAAAGATAACCGTGGTGTTTTTGGTAGCTGTTTTCGCGCTCGTTTTTGAAGCGGTAGCGAAGGACGTTCAGGCTGAAATTGTCGTTTCTTTGCTCTCAGTTGTCGTTCTAAATCGAGCAAGCTATTGTTACTAGCTCGATCGCTTGATATCCGATAATGAGGCAAAGCCATAGGTTTCGCCTCCCACAAAGATCCTGGTAATCTGGAGTTTCCCTCGATCGCTTTGGGTGTAATACGATCAGACTTCTTGGCATTGTCGGCAATAGGTAACGGAGAATGGGAAATAGTTGTTTGTTTATTCTGTTGCCCACCTCTATACTGGACCGATCTCGCAGAGTCTCTGCTATGCTTGGCAGCTCTTCGAGTCCGCCGAGATGGTCCGCGGGCAAGCAATTCTCTTTCGAGATCGAGAAGGCGGTTTCTAGCAGTAGGGCGACGATCGTACATATCAATTTTAGATTTTCAAGGTTAAATTAATAACGGCATAGCGATCGAGAGCGACTTTGAGCTTTCCAGGTTGATTTTTGACTCGATCGCGATCGATTTGGAGGTCGATTTTATTTTCTCCCGCCGCTATGACTGGTACTCTTTTCCCGTCGAGTATCGCCACTGGAAACTCTTCATCGCTGGGAAATATCATCAAGTTCTCACCTTCTAAAATTAAGACGCTTTCGTTGTAAATTTTAGTAAATTTGGCTTGAGAAACTAAGGGCGGGTTCTGGCGGCGACGGGCTTGGTTTAAGATCTGATCGAGAGTTTGGCGATCGACCTTTTCTTCGGTATGCGCCTCGAGATCGATGCCTCTTTCTTCCACCGCCCGCAACAAATCTTCTGTCGATCGCACGCCCAGTCTTTTTAGGGTTTGGCGCGTCGTTTCTGGTAAGTCGGTATCTTCAATAAGGATATCGTCGCGAGCGATCGGTTCTGGGGCTACTTCTTGGATTTGGTGGTCGCGAATAGAACCCAGTTGCAGCGTCATTTTAGATGCGCCTGCTTCTCCCGGTTTGGCGGTGATAAACTGGATATGCCCGTTATGGTATTTGGGAAACAGTTGCAAGTCCAATGCCATGTCTTTGACCATGTAAGTTAGCTTACGATTGGCTCCTTTAACCGATAGGGTATCTTGGGCGCGATCGAGTTCGTAAATCAGCGCGTCGAGGAAAGAGTTTAAGTGCCAGGACTGGTTTGGTCTAGTCACCACGATCGATCTCCAAACGCAGCTTGATGCGGTGAAACACGGGCATAATTGTAGTCTGTGTCGCTTGGGTGGGAGCCGATCCGTTTAAGGAGACTTTGCCCGTTTCGTCGGCTTGAACTCGCAACTCTAAAGGCATTTCCAGCTTTACTGTTTCCACGTGCATCGTGCTTCCAGTCTGAGAATCTACGAGCATTTCCTCCCAACCCGTTAGCTGTTCCACCACTTCAGCTAAGGGTGAATGAATGGTATATTGATTAACTTTAGATGGGTCGATCTTCATGATTGTTTCAAAATATGGTTTTCCCAATGTTTTAATATTTCAAAAGGTTGTGAACTAATAACGGGGACGAGATCTATTGGGGAGAACCGAACGACGAGAGGGAGTTGATTCGAGTTCTACAGGGGTTGTAGCAACAGACTGGTTGAAAACAACTTTCATTCCATTGATTAAAATGTCATTTTCATCGAAAGCTGTATGGTCAGTCAATGTATTTGATGGAACTGAGAACGAATCCACTAAACCGAGCTGAGTGACGTAATTTCCCTCATTTTGCTGCCGGAGATAAATCGAGAAATTATCTCTTAACTCTTGGCTTTCGTCTGCCAACAAGATTAACTGATCGATCTGACGTTGTAATTCCTGAAACTTTTGCCCTCCAATTACCTCCGCTTCCTGCTTTTTCTCCAAGCGCGATTGATAAAACTTAATGGTTTTCAAAACAAAGTCATTGATCGCAAATTTGAGAGCATCCTTATCCGGCTTGCTTCGAGCACTGAAAGTCATGTTGGAGGTCAGAAGCTTAGGATTTTGAGGATTTTGAATTAATAACTCTTCCTGGTTCGAGTTAGAGTACTGCTCGAACTCTTCAGCGATTCGTTGGTTGCGAAGCACGTAAACAATCCAATAATCCCAAGCATTGAGGCGCTTTGCCCAAGTTAGATCGATAGTTTTAATCCGAGCCTTACGCTGTTGTGTATCTAGATTTGTATCTTTTTCAACCGTTTTGGTGTCTTTCGATCGCTTTTTACCTGCAACTGTCGATAAGTTTTGTTTGATATAGGGAAGACTTTGTTCAAAGGTTTTGACTTGTTCGGGCCAAATCTTTCCTCCTATGGATCGATATAAATTTTCCAATTCATCTTCACGTTCGATAATGATCGGTCCCTGTTGTCCAAACGCAGACAAATCACCAAAAACGGCTAAGGGAACATCGTAAGCAATTAAGCTAGGTGTGAGATATTCTTTCCCTTTTCCAAGAACGTGAGTTGCCCAAGCTTGTTGGGGGCCATGTTGAATTACAGAGAAAGGATTGTCCCGCGTTTTAGCTTGTATTGTATCCGCATCGTAGGCTTCGGCTCGATCTTTTCGAGCTGTGATAAATCCACGAAGCATGCCATCTGTCAGATCGTTGCGATAATAAAGCCTATATTTTGCTATCCCATCAAAAATCGTCGAGTTAATTTCATCAATGATTCGGCTTTCATCTAAAGAATCTCCAAAAATCCTTTGACCTTTTTTGATTCCACGACCGTTATAGTTGTAGAGCAAGTCATGGGTATCGTAATCACCTGTCAGTGCATCTTCTGGGATACCACGAGTCTGAATATAGTTCAATGACACCCAAGTTTTGTTCCGATGAAGTTCTTTTTCATTCGCATAGTTTTGCCGAGCTGCTCGTTGAGTCGGGTTCCCATTGGCATCTAAGAGACGAAGCTGATGTTCGTGAGTGGTAATGGTTCGGATTCCAAGAAGGGTATCGCGATTACTCGTATCCTTACCCCAATGACCGATAAATCCATAGAGATCTAGTCGCCTGATTTGAGGAATTAGGGCATTTCTCAAGGTGGAATCGACTTTAGCGTCTAACGAGCTTTGTTTAACTGATTTTTCAAGAACCTGATGAGGTTTACAGGCATAACCTGCTTCAATTCGCCGGATGCTATGATTGCCCGTTTCACGAATGCTGACAATCATCTTTTTAGCTTCGCAGACCTTTTGGATTAACTCGAGATGAGGGCGAGCGACAAAATTACCTCCGATCGCTGCCTTTGCCGTGAGTCCAGTTAGCATGATTTCTTCCTCCGTCTATTTATTCACTTCTTTCAATTCAACCGAGTGTAGAATTTAAACGGTTTTCAGCAGTACCCTTATCCCTTAGTCCCGACGAAGTGAGCCTGACCGGGGATAGGAACAGAAACGGTTCGATCGCTCAATTCCAAGACCCGCCCAATACCATCGCTATTAACCACCCGCTTGAGAATGACGCGACGCAGTTCGATTTCAGGATATACCCACAGGTTAGCGCTGTCGCCAGCGTATCCCTCAAAGCTAACTTGCGTGCGAGCAATGCGGTGGAAACTGTCGCGAAATTCACAACAGCGTAAAGCATCTATTTCCCCTGGTTCTAGGGTGGGACGATCGAGGGTGGAATCGAGGAGTTGGTTGAGTCGATCGAGACTTAAAATTAAACCCGTTTTCAGTTTCCCCACTCGCTGCGACATTCCACCTTCGTCGAGAGAAATTAACGTTTCCATGCGGGCGTTATTTTCCCGTTGCGACTCCAAGACGTAATAATATTTACAGTCGAGGGTAAGGCGACTTAAGTCGTCGGTAAAGTTGCCTTGCCAAATCTTGTGCCAGTAGGGGCGATATTCGCGCGGATCGCTGAGAGGGAAGGTTTCTTCCACACCTTCAATACGATCGAAGAAATACTCTCCAACTAAGGTCGCCAAAACCGCCGTACTGGTTCCCAGACGTTTTTTGTTGCCAGTGCGGCTCGATCGCGCTGTCCAGGTCAGCACCGCACAGATGAGATAATCTTCGTTGGGATGGAGCGAGCGCAACTGTTCTCGACTCAATCCGAAAACTTCATCTATTGGCCCCGATCGCAAGTTCTCCACCCGATATTTTTTCTCGACTAACACCTCTAAAGTTTCGGCATTTTTCAGCAAAATTTGGATCGTTCCCCGCGTAATTGGACGCGGCGTATCCAGCACTAAGGGAAAGGCGATATCCCGATCGATGCGATACAGAACCCTCGAGCGCCCTCCTGTTGTTTGGGGGCGAATATCGGCAAAGTTCAGTCGCACTGTTTCCTGGCGCTGATATGGTGCTTCTGGTCCTTGGCGACCGTTGCGAAGGGGAAACAGATCGGGATCGTCGTCATTGAGTTCGTTTTCGATCTCTCGGATAAAGCCGGGAAAATGTTTGCCCGCTTCTAAGGCACCTTGAGCGATCGTCCCCATTAAAACCCTGGTTCGCACTGGTCCAGAAGAGATTGTCCGCACCGTTTCTGGGTGTAAGGAACGTCCCAACAATGGCATTAAAGCCGGCAGGCGATCGAATACTTCCGAGGGCATCATTGCGCGACCGGGAAGAGGTGGATAGCCATTAAAACTCATGGCTTTGGCTGTACTTGGCTTCGAGCGAGCGTTTTGAAGTTGAGCGATTAAGCTAACAATTTGATTGAGGGTATCGGGGTTTTGCAGTTGTGTTTTTATCTTTTGTTGGTTTGCCCCCGCCCCTGGTAATAAACTATCGAGAACTGTCGTGATGCCAGTGACGGCAGCCCCTGCTTCGGGGCCGAAAATGCCAGTGAGAATTGGCGTGGCAATGGGTGCGACAGTTTTAACAGCATTAACCACACCAGAAGCCACTTTGCCAACAGTTTTGACAATACTGTCAAAAAATCCCATGCTCTCGCTGTAGGATTCTTGGTAGCTGAAGGGAACGGTATCGACAGGTTGATTGTCCATAACAATTGCGGTGGAAAAGGATAGGGAAAGGGGATGGGAAGAAATGGGAACGGCAATAATTTCGGAAAGGGCGGGACCAATTAGGTCGCGGTCCCGAAAGCTAAACAGTTGTAGGTAACGGTAGTTGGAATCGAAGCGATCGCTCGGTATTTCTAAAAGGGTACGACCGAGGGTTTGGGGTGGTAAGGGACCGAGAACGGGAGAAATAAACTGATCATTTTCCAGGAATGTGAGACCGTTACGGGTGAGAGTACGCTTGTCCCCAATGGCATAGGCGTAGAAACGATTGGTAGTCCCGATATCGATATGAAATCGAGTGTTGTTGCCCTGACGATCTTTAAAGCGGACGATCGCGAGTGCCATTTCAATTTTGAATTTTATATTTTGGATTTAGAGCGACTTGATTACCCTTGATTTTGGTTTTGGTTGCCATTTTGATTTTGTTGGCTATTTGTATTAGTAGTGATTTTCGCGCCATCGCGGTTCATCAAAATATCGCGGAAGTTATCCAAAGTAAAGTAGTCGGTTTTGAAGTTGATTTCTACTTCACCGCGAACTTGGGTGCTAGATGTGGTCGCAGCTGCACTTTGAACTTGGGCAGTGGAAACAGAAATTTTTGTATTCGTTCTAGTGCGGCTACTGCCCCCAAAAATTCCCCAGAATCCACCAAAACCAATCGTGCGGCGGCGAAGTTCTTGCTGATTCTGTTGCGCTGCATCCGCTTTACGAATTTGCTCTTGAGCGCGAATTTGGAAATCAAGGCTTGCCTTAACTTTTCCATTGTCAACCACCAAGCGCGTCACGCCCATCAGCAGCATTTCTTCCAACATTTGTTGGTGTTGCCGTACCAGTTGCAATTTGGCTTGCAAGATCTCGCCGCGAATATCTTCGCTAGTGGTATCGATCGCGTTACCGTTGATATCTCCTAGGGTAATTTGGCTGCTGGCATCTCCAGTACTGTTTCCATCCAAGTTGCCCAGATTGCCGGAACCGAATAAGTCCCCTCCTAAATTGTTACTGCCGAGGATTTGGAAGCGGTTGGGTTGGGTTTCAGCTAAAAAGGCGTAAGCGGTGGCATTGTCAATGGTATTAATAAATTTGCTCGCCGGTTGGGTAATGCGATCGACCAAATCGGCGTAGGAGTCCATTTGCTCCCGCGTCACTTCCAAGTTGGCATCGAATACGCCCTTAAGCAAGTCTTTGACAAATTGAGGAAAATCAACTTGGCGCAAGGTGCGTCCGGCGATCGCGCCTTGTTGGTCGATGCGGCGGTTCAGATGGCGACGATCGTTAATTAAATCTCCCGCCGCCATGGCATCAGCCAATTCTTGCTGTCGCGACAGTTCTTGAGACAGTTCGCCGACGCGAGTTTTGTAAAGCGCAAACTGTTCTGCCTTGGGTCGCTGTCTAAATTCTGGATTTTTACCGAGTTCTTCTCGCGCTCTCGCTCGCGCCTGCTCTAGAATTTGTGTATTTTGGGCCATGAGTTTTCTTCCTCCCTAAACTTTACTCAAGTGCTCTAGACCTTACCAGCGATCGAATTCGTCATTACTGTCAACACCACTGTTAGCAAAGTCATCGAATTCAATATTGTCCTCGCCATCAAAATCGTCCCCTTCAACGCGATCGTAAACAAAGAAGTTCCCCCCACCATTGTTTCTGCTCCCACCGTTACGTTGGGGAGCTGCAGGTAAAGATTTTGGCGATCGCTTGTAGGGGCTACCGTTGAGGGTTTCCCTTGCCAGAACCCAGGCTTCTACTGCGCTGAGCAGTTCCTCAAACTGGGCGGAGGTGACAGAATTTTCGTTAAAGTTTGCTATCCAGTTAAAGACTTTGTTCCCATCTACTGCTAGAGTTTTGATGGTTTCGGTATTGGGAGCCTGGTTAAATTCCTCTTTAGCAATCCGCTCGATGGTATTCCACAGGCTTTGACGGCGACCGCCGAAATAGCTGCGCACGTCTTCGCTATTGATAATTTCGATAGCTTCTTGCAGGTGATTGTAATCTTCCGTCACTTGCAAGTGTGCCATTCCCGTCATGTGGTCGCTGAGATTGTATTGCAAATCTTGTGTGACTTGATAGATGCGAGCGTTGGAAACACCGCTATCTTGCCAGGTACTCCAGTAAGCTTTGCGTTCGGTTTTGTAGATATATTTCATCACCTCGGAAATTAACTGTTCCCACAAGGTAGTAAAGTCGTTATTAACTGCCATGCGTGATAGTACTTGTCCGTCACCCTTGTTGAGTACTCGCTTGTAGAGCATAGCCCGTTCTTCCGGGGTCGAGCGCTCGTCGCGACGCTTGTGAAAACGATATAATGCCGAAGCTGTCGCACCGTCGGGAATGTCGAGCAAACCGCTTGCCCAACGCAAAACTAAAGCATTGGCAACATCGAAAACCCGCATCACTTCGCCGATATAATAGACGTAATCGAGCGCCCCTGCTGCCAGGATGTTATTTTTAGTAATCCCTTGAGTCTCCACAGACTCGAAGCGATCGACGGAAAAATTCCAAGTACTTTGAGACCCTTTAGAATAAACGAGATCGATCGGATCGCCGGTGCTGCTACCCCCTGTCTGAGCTTCGTTATAAGCGAGGGCAAAGTATTCTTCGTAAGCCCCCTCCTCAAATTTGCCTGCATTAATTTTCAGGTTGAGTTCCACGAGACGAGCGACCATTTTTTCTTTAATTTCATCCGTGAACTCGCTGGCATCGATATCGCCTTTTTCGATGTAGCGATCGAGGTAATACATCAGTTCGCCACGAGTGTAAATCGTGTCGAGAAAACTATTAATAGCAGGTTCCACTTCTCCGGAGGCAATGGGAATCCCATTTTTTGCTACCAAGTCGGGAAGCACTTTCCATTTTGGTTGATTAGAATCTACAGAGACGTGCTTGGCAGTGAGAACGAGATATAAAATTCGTTTCTGAAAATAGGTTTTGGGTTGGTCGGTAACGTGGCGCAAAACGGAGTTGTAAATGCCACTTTGGTCATCGGCTTTTTCGTTATCGATGGCAATCTTAACCATCGCCGCGTAAACGACTGAATTTGACAGCAGCAAGCGCACGGTACTGTCGAGACTGGTCGTTCCGTTCAGGCGTTCGGAGACATTGGCGACCACTCCAGAGAGTCCGCTTTGGACGATCGTTGTCGTCGAGTCGCTGTAGGGATAGTGTAATTGGTAATAATTAGCGGTATCGCTTAACGACAGTTCGGCGTAGCGATCGACGCTGCTGGGAGGATTAATTTTTAAGGCTGCGTCGGCGGAAGTAGTCAGAGTTGCGCCATTGTTGTTTGTAGTTGTAGGCATAATCTAAAATCTAGAAAAGATGGATAGAGATGAAAAGAGCGATCGCAATTGAAACCTCAAAACTTACAAAACTTATACAAGAGTGGTCTCGGTCGAAGTTTGAGTTTTGTCCGACTCGACAGTCTGATTTTCCTGGGTTTCAGACTCTAGAATCTCTACTTGTGACTCGCTAACAACCCGTTCTAAAACCCATTTAACTGTCACTGTTCCCTCGGGACTGTGGTTCTTGGTAACATTACAGGCAAAATCGAGGCTGGCATTTGCTGATAAGGTTAAACTCTTTGATCCTCCTACGGCTTGCCAACTATTGTTAGTTCCAACGAGCAAGCAGCCAACGGGATCGTCTGGCGAGACCAAGTCATTCGGGTTAATGTCAAAAACTTTTGCCCCGTCTGAATTACCTGTATGGGGAAGATTATAGGTAGCGGCCGAGTGATGTTTCCACTCGCCTTCGGGGACAAAATGTAACTGCACTTTGCGATCGAAAGGATTAGAAAATGAATATCCCTTGGCAGCATCTACTTCAAATGCAGCTTGAGTTAGTTCCAGGAACCACCAAATAGTAACGTTCCCACAGTTATCGTTATACTTTACACCAGGGTCGTTCCAGCCGTTACTCTTGAAATTAATTTTTTCTTGTGGCTGCAACAAGATTGTCTTGACGCTTCCTACCATTTCCCAGTCCTGGGAGGTTTCTTTTTTAGCAATTAAAGCGGCGCGTGGCAAATTTGGTGCGACAATACCTGAATTAACAGGTTCATCGCTCCTTCCAGCAATCGCGATCGTCGAATCCTCATTTTTGTCGAACGTCCAAGTCGCATTGGCATCGGCAACAAAGGTTACTTGCACCGTTCGAGCGATGGGATTGACAAACGAAACCCCTTCATAATTCCCCACTTCTACTACCAATTGTCCGCGTCGCACTTCGGTAGATAGAGCGACTTCGGTAATCGTTTCCTTAATTTCCTTTTCTTGTGATGTCCTAAACAGGTTGTTAATCGCATCCCAATTGTCACCTGAAGAGGTTGTTTCTGACCCACTATCTTTTTGGCTTTCGTTGGTTTCAGCTACAGAAAACAGTTCGCTAATTGTATTCCAGTTGTCAGTCATCGTTTTTTGTCCTCTGCTAGTTCAGCGCTAGTATCTAACCGCAGGTTGTATAGAAAAAATAATTTCTCGCTCGCTCTCAACTCAAAATTTATTCCAATCCCTCTAACTTTTAGTTGACTGTTAAACTATCTCGATTTGAGAGTATATGCAGGTCTTAATTGACGTATTATTACAAATAATGACAATTAAGTCAACCAAAACATAACTAGGGACGAGGACAGAGGGCTTTTGCGATCGCGAATTGACCGAGGCTAGAGCATCGATTCAGTAATCAAGACTAATCATCAATTGAGAGAGAGGGAAGTGTGGTAAGTGTGGGGAGTGTGGGAGGTGTGGGTAGAATGAAGATAAGTTAAGCTTTTTGCCTTCTCTTTCTTGCCTCTCTTCCGCCTCTTCTCACACTCCTACCTCTAACCTAACCAGGGATTTTGGTATTACTGAATCGGTGTTCTAGCTAAGTTTCGCATCTAACAGGCGCAAGGCATCGACGAGATTGAGTTTGCCAAACCCTGCTTTGCGATCTTTGAACCTTCGATCGACTTTATCCGCCGTCTGCTGAAGCAGATATTTAATTTGACGATCGCCCAATTTCATCTCTCCCTTAACCAAAGCATAAGATTTTAGCAACGCAACCGCCCCCGCCACGAAGGGTGCGGCGTGAGAAGTTCCCGTAGAAAACGCATAATCGTCCTCAATATAACTGCTGTAAATATCGGTTCCCGGTGCTACAAAATCCACTTGTTTGCCGTAGGTGGAAAAGGGAGCAACTTGATCGAATTCGTCGATCGCGCCGACGGTAATGACGTGAGGCAAAGCACCAGGATAGTAAAATTCTTCCTTGCCATCGTTACCCGATGCCGCTATCAAGGTAACGCCTTTACGTTGGGCGTAGTCTACCACTTCTTGATGGGGCAATCCTCCACCTGTATTTTTTACGCCCAAACTCATGTTGATTACGTCTGCACCTTGATCGATCGCCCATTTAATCCCCGCGTTGATATTATCAATTAAACCCGAACCGACGCGCTTGTTGCCTTTTTTCATCGCCCCCAAAACCCGCACGGGCAAAATTTTACATTTGGGCACCACACCGGGTGGCATTCTCTCACCTTTCGCAGCAATAATCCCGGCAACGTGGGTTCCGTGTCCAACTTCATCATCGGGCTTTTCATCAAACCCTAAAAAATCACCGACAAATTTACCCGCACCGTGGATAATATCGACAAAATCGTATCCTGGTAGCAGTGCATCTGCCAGTTCTGGGTGATTGAGATCGATGCCGGTATCGAGAACCGCCACCGTCACGCGTTCGTCTCCACGGGTAAACAATTGGTGCGCGTCCGGAACCCCGATCGTTTGGCGCGATCGCGCCCCAGTTTCCAGGCTCATTTGCGTCGGTTGCAATTCGGGTAAGTCTGCATAACCAATTTCCCCGATGGCGACTGATTCCACAATGGGAAGCTGGAATAGATCTCGCAGAAGCGACGGCGGCACCGCCCGATCTTCTTGTAGAATAACGCGGTAAATACGATGGAGTCCACAATCGCATTCGCTCGTACTCCATTGGCGGTCAGCACTGTTATATTCTTTGGTCACCCAAACGGGAAACCCATAACGAGCAAAAACCGCATCCACATCAGGATGTAAATGCGTTTTTACTAACCTTCGATCGACAATTAACTGTTGCCAGTGAGCAATAGCCGCATCAGTTGCAGGCGGATGTTCTAGCTTCAGGCGGACATGCCATTTCATTACTAGGGCTCCCTTAGCCAGTAAAATTTTGGATTTTTTTACATAGCAGTTCTCAAATGCATGAGGTATTCAATTTATTGTTTTTAGGGATGGGGAAATTCCTAGTTACTAAGTCCTCTTATCAAAAATTCCCGTTCCCAAAACATTCACAGGTATACTGACTTCCAATGAGAACCACTATAGTTGAATGTTTGCTCAAAAAGACAGCTCTGTCAATAGGCTTCTGCTTAGCCTTCCAATCCACTCCATCCAAGCTTTTCGACCACCAATCCGAATCTGTCGCAGATTTTCATCTCGAAGTAGAGGTGGAGCCATACAGTTCCCGTGCTGTCTAATCTTGGCATTAGAACGGGGCGGAATCACTGGCAATGCACCCCGAGCTGTAATCAGTTCATAATTATGCCAACTATCATAAGCTCCATCAGCACATAATAAGTGAGATCTCATCTGCGATCGACTCGAGCACATCTTCGAGAACTTCCACATTTTGTACATCGTTAGTAGTGCCAACCGCCGCGACGATCTCTCCAGTTGCTTCATCCACTCCCAGATGTAATTTCGGCCAAGTGCGTCTTTTTGACCAACTATGCTGCCTCACTTTCCGCTCCCCTTCACCATACACTTTCACCCCAGTCGCATCAAGAACTATGTGCCTTGCTTGAGTGCTAGGTTTTAGAGGTAATTCAATTTTTAATTTGCCTAAGCGTCGCGATAGTGTTGTCTGGTCGGGAATTGACACAACGAGGATGCATTAGTTCAAATAAAGATTGTAACAACCCTTCCGTTTGTCGTCCCCCTAAACCAAATAACACTTTGAGTGTTGCCATTGTGGCGCGCCGCTACGCGGATCTCTGCGAGATCGCTGTATCGGTATAAGTATTAGAGGCACCACGCCGTCCTGTTTTCTCTTGGTTTTCCCAATCCTCGATAACATCTTCGCTCATCGAGAATGTTAAACTATCTCTGGTTTTGAGAGCTTATTCGTACTCACTTGAGTTCCGCACTTTGTAGGTCTGCTTAACTGATTTTTTCATCTAGCGCTCGAGGATGGGGATTAGTTTCTTAAGTCATTATACTTAGTGCTTCATTCTATTCATGAACCACAGCCAACCAAGGATGGAGTTGGAACGACTTGGCTACTTATCCCACAGTTGTTTGATGCACCATCCCAAGATCAAGATAATCAATAAAGTTACACCTATCATTATCCATGTTCCGAAGGGAAGTACCTCATATGGTTTAGGTCTGGGGTCAGGAAATGGATCACGGCGTGTAGCAATATATGTTTCTTGAGTTGATATATCCATGTAATTACCAAAACAATATATTGTGTATTGTAATTGTTACTTTTATTATACTAATCTTATTATTGCTGAATGATGGCAAAAAACAACAAGAGATTGCTGAATTTATCGGTTGTTCAAAAAATAAAGTATGTTATTGGTGTGTGCATGGAGATCCAGGTAACTTGGAAAGCCTTAAAGATGTAAGAATGAAAGGTAATCACCAAAAATCCACGGAAAAATACATAGAGATATTATTAGAGACAATCGAAAAAGAGCCACAGGAATTGGGATATGAATTTGGTCGATGGTCGGCACAAAGATTAGCTAAATATTTAGAAGAGAAAACAGGAATAAAGTTAAGTTGTTCGCAAGTAAGGAGGATATTATCAAGAAAAAACTACGGTTACTTTTGGGCAAAATACAGCCTAAATTAGAAGAGGAATCCAGAAAAAAGGAAAGCTTTTAAAAAGAAAATACAAGAGTATTTAAAAATAAAAAAAGAGACCCCTAATCGTATTCAAGTATGGTTTTGGTGTGAAAGTGGATTTAGTTTAAGAGTTATCAGGCGAAAAAATTGGGATCAGAAAGGGAAGTGAAAAAAAGTGAGAGTAGATAGAATAAAAGGTAGAGTAAATCTCATGGATCTTGAGGATACTCAGACAAAAAAAGATTTGTAGATTTTCTGAGTAAAAGCAATAGTTAAACTTTTTATGAGGTTTGACAAATCTTTTATCAGGAACTAATTAATGAATGGGTAAAAGCGGGTAATAAAAGGGAAGAATTTGCCGATAAAAGAGCCAAAATAGTTATTCTTGTAGATAATGCAAGTTTTCACAAAAAGAAGAATACATCGAAAAAATAGAAACAGAAATGCCCAATATACATTTGGAGTATCTGCCAGAATATAGCTCAAATTATAATTTAATTGAACTGGTTTGGCATTCAGCAAAAGAATATATTGCTAATCGACTTTTTAAATCGCTAGAAGAATTAGAGTTTTTGTTACATAAGCTTTTAAATGAAGGCAAATTGTTTATTAAATGGGTCAGACATTGATTAATGTTCATATCAAAGAGTTGCTCAAGAACCCAGAAGCAACTTATACGGATGATTCTTCACTAATCAAAAAAATTATTGCTGCCTGTAGCCAAAAAGAAGTGGTACAAGTCCTGGGGTGCAAACCCAAGAAGGATGCAATCAAGTTTATTGGTTTTTTGTTGAAGGCGATCGGACTTCGTTGGGAATTGCGTCAGGTAAAATCTCCAGATGGCATAAATTATCGCGTCTACTTCATTAACCAAGTTGAGTTTAATTGCCATGAACGAAAAGTCATTTTAGAAGCGATCGATAATAAGTGGAGCAAGTACAAAGATGAAAATTGGCAGCCTCTAACTTGGGTTTTTGAGGCTCAAAATCAGCCCGAAATGGTCTCGGGAACAAAATCGTCTGAAACGCAGACACAACAAGCTCTAGACCAGGTAGCACTTTGTCCTAAAAACTTATATATTATAAATAGCCAAAGTGCTACCAAGCAAAATTCGAGTTCAGAATTCAGAGTTAGATTCGAGGATGGGAAGCAAAATTGATTCTAATTCACACCTGGCAAGGAAAACTCTGAACTCCTAACTCTGAACTCATTGTCAGACTGGTTCTCTGAACAAAACATCAATGATTTAGCCAGATGGTTAACGGAAAGAGAAATTGGTGATGAAGAGTTAATGCTAGGATTGAAACTTGCTCCCTTGCCCACGCTAGATGGCATTTTAAGCCGCATATACAAGCAACTGAGGTCACAGAGCACAGAGCTTTTGACATGAATAAACAACGCTTAGAAGCGATTTTTGAAGGGTATCGTTATCGGCGGATGATGTCTGATGAGAATATTCAGGATGTGGTTTTACTACTAGAAACTTTGCCAGAAGTCCCAGAATTACTGGATACCTTGAAGGAGATAGGAAAAGAAGTTATCAAACTAGTCTGGGGACTGCTGCAACGAACCCACGGGATACAGTTTGTACAGAAGTTGTGGCAGCATATAAAGAACCAGAATAGTGAGTGGGAGTTAGGTTGCCAATTAGAGTTTTAGAGGTGGGAGTATAAACTTCTTGGTTGGGTCGTGAACTTCTTAACAGGGAACTTCTTAACAGGGAATTTTTTAACAGGAAATAGGGGATAATGTCTGAAAATAAACAGCTCAACAAGAGCAACATTAAAATGGTGGTATTCTGATATTTTTCTCTCATCTAAAAACAAACCTTTTAATGAGCCAAGAGTAAAATTGGAGCAGGGTACTTGAGAGGAATTTTAAGTAACATCTTGCACCTCTTTTGTCAATGGGGTGCAGTTTACTAAATGCTAGTCATTTGAGCAACATAGGACTGACGGCTTTTATCTAGATAGATGCTACGATTATTAACTTTTGTTGTCAACTGTCTTAATTATTTCTTTAGATTTGTTCGGGGACGCTACCCCTAAACTACTGCGGTAATCCTTCATCTAGTCAAGGGTGTGGGGGATTAATCCTGCTCAAAAAAGGGGACAGAGTTAGAAGACTTAGAAGAAGAAAACTCTTTCTCTGAGTGAAACCTGATTGCATTCGCCAGGTTAAAGGCACAGTAGTATAAGTTCATAACTGCGGAGAAAGCCCAATGATTCGGCTCCAGGTCAGAAAAAGGAACAATAAGCACTGTCGAGAGTGGCAATCGCTTCGGTTTCTTCGGCTTGTGTGGCTAAATCCACAAAGGCAAAACCTTTAATCCGTTCCTTTTCTGGGTCAATGAGCAAGTAAATTTTTTTCAATTTTATCGAAGAGGCTGGTCTGTGGAGCTGGCAGCTAATGTAGCTGAGTGGGCACTTTTAATCTTGTGTGGTTGAGCCATAAGGTCTAAATCTAAAATAAAAAGACCTTCTTTGAGTTGAACTAAATCTCCTTCTTCTAGAGTTTTTTCTATCAGACGGATTTCATGAGGTTGAGGAAGATGGTTGAATCGCTCCAAAGGACATAATTCAATTCCTGTTTCAAAATCGATGGAACCTTGATTTAAAAAGATAAATTGGGGTTGGATTTGAGAGATTTCCCGATTCATTTTTTTGACTGTAATGGCTCTGATGGGGTTAAGTTGAGCATTGCTGATTTATTAGTGATGTATTTAATATAGCACTAATTTATGGTTCAAAATCGTATTCGGCATTAATTCTTGGTGCATGGAAGCAAGACGATGCAACCTGTAAGTGTAAATTAGAGGTGAGATAAGATATTGGCTAAATTTAGTCGGCTGAAATCTCAGCAATTTTTCGCCTAATTTTGAGGCGATTTTCTAACTAAATAGATAAGCAAAGCTTATTGGCTAATTCAGGTAAAATCATAGAGTCAGAGCTAAATTGTTGATTGAAGAATTCTGGCTCGATTGCTTTAACTTCTTGGCTTTTACCTCTACCCTCGTGGAAGGCAGAAAATCTTAGTTAGTCTAAATAACTGAGACCATCTCCAAGTAATTATGTTAACTGGTCGCGCTCTCGAAATAACCGTCAAATTTAATACTCGTCCTCATATTCCTGAAACTGGCAAAAGAGTCATTTTACGACTAAATGGCGAAAACGGAGTTGCCGTACAAGCTATCCTCAATCGTAAAAACCTCTCTCGAAGATAAAGTCTTCAACAGTTTAGATTTTTTACGAAAAAAACTAGCCAATATCTTAACTGAATTCAGCCCAAAAGATATCGCTTCTATTCCAGGAGATGGGTTTATCCTTGAGGCATTTTCTGAAGTAGGAATTTAGGATAGCAAGACGAATCAATACAATTTGTGCGCTTTTTTAGAGTAGTTTGCTTTGAGTATCTGAGCCAATTTTTGGGAGATTTTTTTGAGTATATAAAGTGAGAATTAGGAGGTATTTATTATCAGTTAATTCCTGAGATATTGACGAAAATATCTTTAAATTTATCGAGGAATTACCGTTAAGCCGATGTACTCATGGGCAATTGCCGCTATGGCGACGCGCAAGCGTGTCGCCATAGCCCCCAGCAAACAAACTAAACGGTCTAGTTTGGTTACTGAGTCGATTAAATAACCATCTGTAGTGAAATTTTCCGAAATTGGTATTACAAGGTAAGTATCTAGAGTACATTCAATACATTTTTTTCCCACCTGTTCCACTTGAAAAAATTAGTCCCGTCACTTATCGCTAATCCTATTTGATGGCTCGAATCTAGCTCTGTCTTACCACCTTCGTTACAGCCAACATAATACATTCTGAAACTACCATTAGGCATTGGAACTACACAAGGCGTACCTACTGCGCGTGCATCCCAACGCCCAGACCCTTGAGGAGCATGGGTAAAAACTGAACCATTTTTTTCTTCTCCTAACTGTTTTTTCCAGTTAATTCCATCATCTGAAATCGCAAGACCGATGGAAAAATAAGAATCGTTGTTAACCCCTTCATAGAACATTACGTACTGATTATTTATCTTCAATACATGACGAGTACCAGTGCCCCTTTCGTCAAAACTTCCAGGTTGACCTGGACCGAGAATCTGACCGATTTTTGACCATCTAAATCCATCAGTTGATACAGCCAAACCGATAAAAAATTGTCTCGTTTTGAGGTTTAAGCTATGGTAATACATTTTCCAAGACCCATCTTCATCTCGCAAAACATTGGGCATAGTACAAAACAAAGCATCAAACTCTTCTGCTTGACCTCGATCGAGAAATGCGCCTCGAAATGGCCCTTCCAGTCTCACCCAATTAATTCCGTCGCGAGAAACTGCACAACCAGGAAGCATATGAAGTCCTTTGGCCTCAAATCCGAAGTTCTCAACACTTCGATCTCCTCCGAAATACCACATCCAATAGAGATCGTTCCAAAAACATACACTGGTTACGCCTACATGAGAAGAATCAAAGCGATTGGGATCCCGATGTGGTTCAAACACTGCTCCCATTGTTAACGGCCCTTTTATTCGCTCCCAATTGACTCCGTCAGAGGAAACTGCTAAACCACAGCGACCTGAAGGTAATTTAACTAAGGGAAAGAAAGGCATTTCCATCGCTATATTATTTGGTTGGAATTCTTGGACTATTTCTACTAGATCGGTTTCAATTTCCATCAGTCTTTTTGGAGTAGAAAGCTTTTTAGCCGTTTGAATGATTCCATAGTCAATTAAATTAGCCTCTCCTACTTGAAGTTCCTCTAAAATTGCCCAACCGACAATAGCTAATCCTGGATCTATTCCCAACCAAATAG